>PFIP01000129.1 GCA_002782675.1 Candidatus Infernicultor aquiphilus | reverse complement strand
GCAATTATTCCGCCATTTTTTGGGACAGATACAGTTAATCGAGCATTAATTTATGGTGACTATGTACCATTGTATCTTTCCAATCCTTCAGTTTTTGAACCTTATCCAATATCTCAGTTATATAATCCGCCATATAAAATATTGTCTAGTTCTGCTGAAGGACTGATAAGTATTTGCGAAGATGAAAGTCATCCTGATCACAATTCGGCACTACTATGGCGTTCTATGGCAGACGCATTGGTAAGTATGGATAATAAGAAGAATCAAGTGCGTGATAATTTAGAATCCAGTTCACTTAATAATGCTTTAGATATAAATCATTTAGGAATTTCTTCATATACGATTGAAGGGGAAAATCCATCATCAGTATGGAAGTACGATTCAGTTAATAGCTTACAAAGGCTTTATAATACGGATTATTTAATGCAGCAGGATGCTCGGATCATTGCCCCAATGAATCAATGGAATAGTATTACCTATAATCCGGCCGAGGATTATATTGAGGCTTTTGACGAACTTTTGCATCCAGTACCGGATATGAGTTTTTTAAAAGAAGTTTTTGGGCGCAGTGGCCCTTTGGGGGATTTAGGATCAGCTCTTGCTGATGTGGCTACCCCTTACACTTTTCTTCCCGCCTTATTTATGCTTGGTATGGATATCTATTTGCAATCTCAAGAACAGATTGGTTTTCTTCATCCAACTACTACCGGTTACAAGCTATCTCCTTGTCCGGAATCAGGGATGATCATGATAAAAAATAATGGACAGCAGATGATTTACAATATTAGCGGAGGAAAAAGTGGTACTATTAAAAATATTCCCTCCGGTGATTTTGGTACTTTCTTTGTTGATGCAGTAAACAGTTTTAGTGGAGGGATAAGACCATCAGTATCTTTGATTAATGATGATATGTTAAATGGCGGCAGAGTTCAATATAACGATATATCTTCGGAATATCAATCCCAAGATTATTCTTTAAATTTAGAAAGCCATGTTGGAGTAGCGCAAAATAATCTTGAGCTTTGTAATACTGTAATATGTAAAATTCAAGGTTCTGGTCGTATAGCCATGATACCATTTAAAATAGGCAGTTGGTTTAAATGCGACCAGGATCAAAAAGGGGATATTAAAAGCAAAACAACTATAGGTGTTCGTTTTAAAGATGATGATAAATACTATACTTATGATTTAGCTAATTGTACTTTAAATAATATTAATAATAGTATTAGTGCTAATCAAAACGGAATTTTGATGTGGAGTGGAGTAATTTCTATCGATGCAGAAGAATATGGAAAAAGTCAGATTGAAGAAATATACCTTGCTCTTAATTCAAGTGCAAAAAAGACTTTCGGATTAAATAAACTGAATTGCCACACTTCCCTTTCTTTTTCGCCTTATTTTTTAAAGCCGATCATATCTTTACCCCAGGATATCGAAACCTTTTCTGGAGAAAAAGTGACCTTTCAAACCGAACCTTTAGAAGCACTTACCAATGCATCCGTAAATGTATCTTGGGAAATACCCTCGGTGGCAGAACCTTTAGAAGGATATATAACATCTCATACCTTTACCGAAATCGGTACATATGAATGTAAATTAATTATTGATCCAGAATATCAAGCTCGACCTCCTGCTGTCGAGGTTACGGATCCCCAAGAAAAATTTTGGAATACAGATGCCGGTAAAATGGTCTGGTCTTTTCAAGTAAAGGTTTTACCTCCGGTAGATCTGGAAGTAAGCTGGGAAATGTCTCCTTGCTTTCCCTTAAATTCTAAAAATTATCCCGGACACTTATTTTATCCGTATCCGGGAAGAAAATCTTCTTTTATCTTCTATTTAACTAATAAGGGAAATAAGGATTTTTTAATTGCAGAAAATGATTCCTCTTCTCTACCTTTAACCCTTTCTTTTTATATTGATCGAGATGATAATCAAATCTTTTCTCCCCAAGAACTGGTTTGGAGCAAGCAAATAACTGGAGTGAAGGCCCAATCTAGCGTTTTTTTTAATTTGGAAAAGATTTTTTCTATGGATAAGCTGGAAGGAGACCTATATGAAGATCAGACCATCTATAAAGCGGGATTTCATCAGTGTAAGTTACAAGTCAATACTTTATCGCAAGAGAAAAACCAAAAAAATAATTTTATAATAGAAGATAAAGAATTCGTGATTTCTCCGGAAATGGCTACTCCTGATTTTGCAGTGGAAAATGCTACTTACACTATCGATCAGTATAAAAATATAGCCATAAACTTTGATTTAGCAGAAAAGTGTGTAGATACCAATATAGTAGATAAGTGGAACTCTTATCATAAAGGTGACCCCTTTGTCCCTCAGTGGGGACCAATTTCCTATGAATTATGGCTGCGAGATGGTTATCTTCTATATTCGGGAGAGGTAACTGAGCTACTTTACCATGAAACCAAATCCCTTCAGTTAGATAGTATAAATCTTAGTTATATTCCAGCAGGGAGATACGAAGTATATTTGGGAATTAATCCGACAATGCTTTCACGAAAGCTTTTACCTGAATCGAACTGGAACAACAATGACGGTCATATGGGTTGGCTTACTTTAACTGATGATACCACATCTCCTTGGTATACTAAAGGAGGTGACCGGGGTCATACCGGGTGGAAAAATATCAATCTTAAACCACCCCTAATTACCGACTTGGTTATTGATACCGCTGGGATTCCGGTGGATATGGTGTGTAATTCTAAATATTTTTATGTGCTTACCAGTTCTGGTGCGATTGAAAAATACAATACTTCTGGAGAGTTACAATATACCATTTCTGGCTTTGATGGAACACCTCTACTATCATCGGTTATGCTTCTCATTTATCCGGATACTGAAAATGAGAAATTATTAGCTTTTTCAGATGATTATAGGCTAGTTTTAATAAATACTCTGACTGGGGAAAAAATTTGGACTAGTAGTCATAGATTTACTGAAACAACCTATGGTTCTAAACCTAATCTTAAAGAATACAGTAGAACCCTTGATTTTGATGGCCGTTATTTGGTTGCTGGCTGGCCGATTGCTTTATACCGTTTTGATTCTAATATGAATGCGCCGAGTCTCTCATGGGAGAAAGAAAAATCTAATGCTTATAATGATGGTGAAGCTTTTATAATAGGAAATAGAATTTTAGCCGGGCAATATCTTTATAGCTTGAACGGCGAAGAATTAAATCGTTTTGAGTGGATAGGTAATGAGGCAATACTCCGTTTAAGCAATATCTATACTGATAGATATAATTATAACTATCTTTCCGAGCAGTTAATGGAATTAAAAAACTTTAGAAATCCAGGAAGTCTTTTTTCCAATAATTTACTTTGTGGGAGTAAAATGCAATGTTTAGATAATCAGGGGAACGAACTGTGGGTACTTCCCACTAAAATAGAACAAGAATACTACTCTCCAAATTCTACTTCCCAGTCTATTCCAGTGTATATTCGTTCCAACAGTGTCATTAATTTATGGAATGGTTCTGAAGGTTATGCTTATGGTATAAATAATCATCGACAGCTATTAGCGGTGGATCTGGAAACAGGTACCCCGGTATGGTATAGAGAATTTGTCTGTCCACCAGAACTTATAACTGATTTAAGAGAAAAAATTCCTCCTTTTATGCTCCCTCAAGTCGGTGCTTTGCTTGGTCAATCTGCTTTAACTAGGGGAGAAGGGTTTTCGGTAAATATTCAGAAAATCATTCCTTTTCAAAATTCTTTATTAATAGGAACCATTGATGGTAAGATCTATCGTCTAAGCACAGCCCATCTTGATCATTTAGAAGTTCAAGGTTATATTCCCTCCATATTTTATGGACCTTCTTCCCGATTAAAAGTTAAAATCCAAGCTTTTAATGAACCAGGAGTGGAGATACCCTTAGAAGATAAAATAGTGGTAACCGGAGATTATATTGACCAAAATCATCCAAGATATTATTATGTTCAAGAAGAAATTTCTCTTCCTGTAGGACTTCCTGATTCAAAAATGTATTTAGTAGATTATCCTAATCCCCCTTTTATAGTAACTGATAATTTTAATTTTATTGATATACAGACTTTATCTCCTCGAATTTCAGTTCCCTTGGTTATTGAAAATATCCAGTCACGTCCCCTAATAAGAAAAGATAAAGCTCAGGCAGGAAAAGAAACTGAGCTGTCTATGAACGAGGAAGCACAATTAAAATATAAACCCAAAAATAGTAATAACGATATTAGGCTTTGGTATGATGATTATGGGAAAGAAGACCTTTCCCAAGTAGTATATGAACATTCCTATCATATAATAGTAGGAATCAGAGATGCTCTGGATATACCCAAAGATTATGACTTTATAGATTTGCAGATTAATTTACCGGAAGGAATGGATACGGATAACCTAACCGTAAAAATAAATAATGAGTTGTATAGTTCATGGTCTTTAAGTGGTAATCTTCTAATTATTCATTGTTTGAATGCATTTTTAGAACAAAATACTAATAATTTAACTATAATTATATTAAAATCAACGGAGTGAATTTTTTAAAAATAAAAATATAATAATTTTCTTGGTCTATTAATTAAATAAAAATTGAAGATAGATGAAGGATGAAGATGGAGAGATAAAATATAAGGGAGTTATTTATGATGAAACATAAAAAGTCTAATAAATATTTCAAAATAGTTATTTTTATTTTAGGGGCTACTTTTATAATTTTATTTTTTGGAGCGATAAACATATTTGCTTCGGAAATTTTGTCTAGAGCAGATCAAAATTCGATCCCCAAAGGAACTATATTTTTAGATGCACAGTCCTTTGGAGAAATTATTTTTATCTCTGCAGACCAAAGTATCCTGATTTTTAAAAATTCTACTCCTCAATTAGAAAAATTGCATCCAGGTGATATCCTGTTCTTAAGGGTAAACGAAGATAGCAGTTATGGTAACTTATATCAGATTAAGCACCTTATGAAAGGTGAGCTTAACCGCGACAACGAAGGGATAATTATTGAAATTATTCCCTGGGTTAGGAATCATCCTCCCCTCATCTCTGGTCTTATCGCTCGACCTTCTACCCTGGAGATTGGCCAGCAAAGCGATTTAACCTGTTATGCCGCAGATGAGGATAAGGATGAACTTTTTTACAGTTGGATTAGTACGGGAGGAACTCTTTTAGGAAATGGTGCTAATATTACCTGGATAGCTCCTCATCAATCAGGTAATTATATCATTAACTGTGAAGTAACTGATCGTAGAGGAGGCAAAGATATTAGAGCAGTGGAGCTTTGGGTAGCAGAAGAATTTCCCCCATTAACCTATGCAGAAAAAGAGTTAATTCAAAAGTACGGGTGGGGGAATAATCGAGTCATTCGTTGGCCTGATGGTTATGTAGAGGTCTATGATGCCACTAATTTTAGCCGAATACAGGAAGTTTTAGACCGATGGAATGAAGTAATCGGGGGTAAAGTTATTTTTTACTTAAGTAATAATCCTCAAAGCCCGGTAAAGTTGACTTATAACCCAGAATTAAGGGAAGAAAATCTTTGTTATCATATCGATACTCACTGGAGTAATTATCAGTTATATGCCGCTGAAATAAAGATAAACCCGGATACTTCTTCTTGTGGTTATCCCCAAAACAGTTATTCCTTATATCTCCATTCCTTCAGTGGAATCGCTGGTTTTGATGTCTGGAAGGGAACCACCATTGATCGGGAAGATTGGCAAAACTTTAATCTTATCTCCGAGATTATGCAGACTATGATCAGAGCCCTTTATCAACTGCCATCTGCTTATAACTTTTAGGTGGAGGTCAAAAATTAATCATAAATTCTCTATCAATATCTAATTAAGAAAAGTAAAAAATTATTTAAAAAAGAATGGTTTTTAATATTAAGGAAATACTTAATTATTTAAAAAAGTAAGTAAATTTAAAGGATAATAAAAAAAATAAAGGAGTGAATTATCATGAAAACAAAAAAAGTTTTGAGGTTGGTGATTTTCTTTTCTATTTTAATGGTTATGAATTTATTAGTGTTTGCAGTAGATAGTGAAAAACAGGCAAGTAATTTTCAGTCCAATGGTGATTTAATTGATGGCTGGTACTGGCTGCGAGATTCTGCTCTTCAAAATTACGCAGAGTGGAAATTCGAAAACATTTCTCCTGGTACCGAAGATTTAGTTTTAGATATTACTGCCCTCGCCACTGATCGACCAAATGGAGGTAGTGGATTTAAGGCAAAATTTAAATTAATCTATGGATTTCCGGGGAGTGGTAATATGGGAGGTGTTTTTAAGACTAAAATAGTTACCCTTCCTAATGTTTCACCTCCGAATGATCCTTTAGGTTATGCCTGTCAGGGTCAAGTAACTGTGGATAGAGAATTTATTTCCGGTGCATCTACTATTGTTTTTCGTGTAGAACGAGAATTAACTCAGGATAATCATGTAGCTTTTAAGAAAGAAAGTATAGTTCTACTTACAGAGGAAGCAGGAGAAGGGCAATTTTTAGAGGGGAACCAATTACCCGAGACTAATGAATTAGAAGGGGCAACTCTAATTCCACCTGGCACTTATACTGGCTGTCTTGGTGAAGAGCCAGTAGGAGGTCAAATCGACGATAACGACTACTACAGCATCAGCTTAGAAGAAGGACAGCAAATTACCCTTCAGCTT
>PFIP01000017.1 GCA_002782675.1 Candidatus Infernicultor aquiphilus | reverse complement strand
AATTTATTATTCGGTTTTTTATAAACTTCTAAAGGTGCACCTGACTGTTGCAGGCGACCATCATTCATTATAAATATTCTACTTGCCATAGTCATTGCTTCTACTTGATCATGGGTTACATAGATTATAGTAGCCCCTAATCTACGGTGCAGTTTACTGATTTCTGCCCTCATGGCCACCCTTAACTTGGCATCTAAATTAGAAAGGGGTTCATCAAATAAAAATACCTTTGGTTTTCGGACAATGGCTCTTCCTACTGCTACCCTCTGTCTCTGTCCTCCCGATAGCTGTTTAGGTTTTCTCTTTAATAAATTTTCTATCCCTAATATTTCAGCTGCTTCCTGCACTCTTTGTTCGATTTCTTTCTTGGGAAATTTCCGCAATTTTAATCCAAAAGCCATATTATTATAAACATCCATATGAGGATAAAGGGCATAGTTCTGGAAGACCATAGCAATATCTCTATCTTTGGGTTGAACATCATTTACTAACTTATCTCCAATATAGATCTCTCCTGTGGTTGCTTCCTCTAAACCAGCAATTGCTCTTAAAGTGGTAGTCTTTCCACAACCAGACGGACCAACTAAGACCGCAAACTCCTTATCCTTTATCTCTATATTTAGATCATCTACTGCGGTCACCTCTTTAAATTTTTTAGTAAGATTCTTTAAGATGACATTTGACATTTTAATTCCTCCCTTTTTTTAAGATTCTAATGAATATTTTATTATATTTTTAGATTTAAATCTATAATTTATATTTTTTAACCTTCCAATAAATCATCAGCTATTTGAGAAATTTTTTTTAAGCGATGGTAAATGCCTGACTTAGTAATTTTATAATCTGTCTCCTCAACTAATTCCTGTAAACTGGCATAAGGCAATTTTTTTCTGATTTTAGCTATTCTAGCTAATTTAGACGAAATGCTCTGTAAACCTATTTCTTTCTCTATTATATCAATGCTATGTAACTGTTTAGCTGCAGAAAGAACTGTTTTATCTAAATTAGCTGTCTCACAATTAACTAATCTATTTACTATATTTACTACATCTTTTCTAGCCCTTACCTCTTGAAAATACAATAAGGCATTTTGAACACCAATTAGGCGTAAAAACTCAAAAATACTATCTCCCTTCTTTAAATATACCACCCACTTCTTCTTCCAAAAACTTACCCGGGAGTTTAAATCATAATAGTCAAAAAGGTGATGAATAAAGTTTGCCTCCATCTCATCATTAACCGAAATTTCCAAATGGTACATCTTTTCTGGATCGTTTACAAATCCATTTACTAAAAAAGCCCCTCTCAAATATAAATTTTTAGAAAAAAGATTATTTATATTTAATTTTTTTCTTCTTACCGATTGCTTATTATTCGCCGAGTGGCATTCCCAGCTTAGATCCATTTCTTTTAGAATCTTTTCGTTTTCCGTTAAAAAAGGAATTTTAATTACATAATGTTTCTTTTTATTAGATGAATGTTCCGTTTTTACTACGGGATATATTTTAAAGACTTTTTTAATTAGATTATAAGCTGTCCGGGTTAGGGCAGGATTTTCCAAAATAATAGTTAACTCTATTTTTTGATCCTTTTTAGTAATACTACCTCTTAATTTTATAAAGGCCAATAATTCGTCTTTCTGTTCATAGACATTTTTCGGAACCATTCTCGCTAACTCATTTTTTACTCGGTAAGTAAAAAACATTTAACCCTTTCTTTCCGATATTAAATCGATAATAATTTGGGCTAACTTGTCTGGATCATGTCTCGCTAAGTTCTGATTATACCATAATTTTTTACTTATTAATTCAACACCCATCTTTAATATCTCTGATCTATCAACTACTACCTGATAAGCACCTTCTTTAGCATATCTTTCTTTTAACTCATTATCAATTTCCGCAGTGTTTACTATAATATAATCAATACAATTTACACCTAAATACTTTTCTAATTCTTTTAAATGTTGAGAAACAGTATAATGATCAGTTTCCCCTGATTGGGTCATAATATTACAGATATATATCTTTATCGCCTTCGACTCACCAATTGCTTTAGATATCCCTTTTACTAAAAGATTACATATTATACTGGTATAAAGGCTTCCTGGTCCTAAAATAATAGCCTCTGCCTGTTCTAGGGCCTTTAAAGTTTCAGGTAAGGGTAATACAGGTGAAGGCTCTAAATATACTTTATCAATAATTTTACCACTATGGGTTATCTCGGTTTCTCCTTTGACAATTTCCCCATCTTTCATTTTAGCAGATAAGGTAATATTTTCCAAAGAAGAAGGTAACACTTTTCCCTGAATAGCTAATATTTCACTCGATTTTTCAATTGCGCTTATAAAATCTCCACTTACTTCTGACATTGCAGTAATAAACAAGTTTCCAAAATTATGACCCTCTAAACTACCATTAGTAAAACGGTATTGGAATAATTTTTCCATTAATGGTTCAACAGTAGCTAAGGCTACTAAACAATTTCTGATATCCCCTGGCGGAAGAACTCCTAACTCCTTTCTTAATCTTCCTGAGCTTCCACCGGTATCAAATACCGTCACCACTGCGGTAATATGGTTAGTAAAAGACTTTAACCCTCGCAATAACACGTAGAGACCAGTTCCACCTCCAATAACCACTATTTTGGGACCCTTGCTTAATCGTGTTTTTTGATAAATAAGTTCAGATATTTTATCTACCTGCTGAGGGACTATGGTCCTAAAAATCGACCTATTTAAATTTCTTATTCCCAGAGTTATAAGCCCTACCCCAATGACCCCTAATATTACTCCCAGGATATTAATTAAAATATCGGAATAGTTAAATACTGCGCGCAGATTACCCTTTATTAATAAAAAATTTTTTATATTAAAACAAAAAAATAAACCACCAATTAATAATATTATGCCTAAAATAACCAGCAATAAATATCTTTTTATTTTTATCCCTGGATAGAGCCATTTCCAGAGTTGACTTTTTACATTGAATGTTCTCATAAATCATTTTTAATCTTGGTTTCTTCTTTATTCATATCTCGGTGTTTCACAAATATTTTGTATCCTTTCTCCCGTAAATATCTGGCTAATTTATTTATTAAAACTACGGACCTATGTCTCCCACCGGTACATCCAAAAGCAATAGACAGATATGTTTTACCTTCTTTAAGATAATAAGGGACTAAATAATTTAATAAATTAAAGTATACTTCTATAAATCTTTGGGTAACCGAGAATTCGGTTACATATTTTTCAATCTCCTTATTAGTCCCCGGCAAAACTTTTAATTTATCTATATAAAAAGGGTTAGGAAGAAATCTAACATCAAAGACTATGTCTACATCAATGGGAATACCATATTTATAACCAAAAGAGATTAGGGTTATCTGGATATTTTGATATTTTCTTTTTATAAAACTTCTAACAATTTCATTACTCAATTGTTTAGGAGTTAAATCAGAAGTATCTATAATCAAGTTAGCTTGCGACCTTAATTCTTTTAGCTGTTCTCTCTCTGCTTGAATATTTTCCAAAATACTGCTGGAAATATTTAAAGGATGCTTTCTCCTGGTTCCACTAAATCGGTGAACCAATGCCTCATCACTTGCTTCTAAAAATAATATCTCTCTATTAATCCCTAATTCCTTTAAATAACCAAGTGATTTAAATAAATCCTTAAAAAAAATTCCTGCCCTTATATCCACCACTAAAGCAATTTTGGACAGTTTTCCCTTTGACTTTAAACAAATTTCTGCAAATTTGAGAATTAGCTGAGAAGGAATATTATCTACACAGAAAAAACCCGAATCCTCAAAACACCTAACCGCTATACTTTTTCCTGCACCGGATAGACCGGTAATTATTACAAATCTCGTTTTATCCAATTATTTCTAACGCCTCCCGCCTAGTCGTTAGTAGGACAGGCGTTCCCCATTTTCACGAGGAGAGGCTCGCCTGTCTATGTAGCTTCTAATGTAGGGGTCAGATTTATCCGACCCGAATTTTACGGGCTTGATAAATCAAGCCTCTACCCTAAATCTTTATACTCGCTATGGTTTTGCTTATTTTTTTATGGGCGTATGCAATACGCCCCTAACTATACTTCCTAAACGCTATATGCTATACGCTAACTAAATACTATTCACTAACTACTAACGACTAATTACATACTCTCTGGAACTGAAACTCCTAAAATTTTGAGAGAATTAAATAACACTATCCTGGTACAATCGATTAATATTAACCGAGCTCTGGTTAGTTCTTCATCTTCAGTAATTATCCGATGTACCGTATAATATTTGTGAAACGAGGAAGCTAAATCATAAAGATAAGTGGTTAAAAAGTGTGGTTTCCAGGTTAAAGCTGACTTTTTAATTACTTCTTTTAAGGAAGATAATTTTTTAATCAATTCAAATTCTTCTTCTTGGTTTAATAATTGAAGCTTAATCACCTTGCTTTTATCCATCTTTACCCCTGCTTGTTCTGCTTTTTTTATTATACTACATATCCGGGCATAGGCATATTGAATATAATAGACCGGATTTTCCATAGATTGAGACTTAGCTACATCTAAGTCAAACTCCGTATGACTGTCATGACTTCTCATTAAAAAGAAATAGCGAGCTACATCTTTACCTACTTCTTTTATTAAATCTCTCAGGGTAATGAACTCTCCTCCTCGGGTAGACATTCCTACTTCTTTGCCATCTCTTATTAAAGTAACAAATTGCACAATTAATACTCCCAAAGAATCTTCGGGATACCCCAAGGCCTGCACCGCAGCCTTCATCCTTTGAATATAACCGTGGTGGTCAGCCCCCCAAATATCTATTATTTTTTCAAACCCTCGTTGGTATTTGTCTTGATGATAGGCAATATCAGAGGCAAAATAGGTAGGAATACTATTTTTTCTAATTACTACTCGATCTTTTTCATCGCCAAAAACAGTAGTCTTTAACCATAGTGCACCTTTTTCCTTATAAAGAAAACCCTTCTGCTGGAGTAATTCTATAACCTCTTGAAGTTTATTCTGCTTATAAAGAGAACTTTCACTAAACCATGCATCAAACTCCACTCCAAAATTTTTTAAATCTTCTTTAATTCCTTCTAAAATATTTTTTAGAGTAAATTCTTTAAAAAATTCTCGACTTTCTTGGTCATCTCTATCTTTATACTTATCTTGAAATTTTTCTATAACCTCTTTGGCAATATCAACAATATACTCACCTTTATATCCGTCAGCAGGAAATTCCATCCTTTCCCCTAAAAGGTTATTATATCTTACTTGAACAGATTGTCCTAAAAGGTCAATCTGTCTTCCCTGATCATTGATATAATATTCTTTTTCTACTTTATAACCTGCTGCTTTCAATATATTACTTAGCGCGTCTCCCACTGCGGCACACTTTCCATGACCAACATGTAAAGGCCCAGTAGGATTAACACTAACAAATTCAACCTGAATCTTCTTTCCTTTGCCCAAATTTACTTTACCGTAATCTTCACCTTTTTCCCTAATTTCATCTATAACCTGATATAACCAATTTTCCTTCAAACAAAAATTTATAAAACCTGGTCTAACCATTTCAACTTCACCTATAATACTGTCCTTTATATTTAAATTATCTACAATAAAATGGGCAATATCCAAAGGTTTCAATTTTAATTCTCGAGATAACTGCATAGCTATATTAGTAGACAGATCTCCATGAGATTTATTTTTAGGAGTTAATAATATTATCTCGGGAATAATTTTAATTTGGAAATTACTCTGTTTTATATTTTTTTCAATAGAATCTAATATAGTTTTTTTTACTTGGGCAATTACATCTGTTTTCATCTAATATACCTCTAATATACCTCTAATCTATTCTTCCTAATATATCAATTACAAGATATTCAAGAGGAATTCTTCCCCTTGAAAACCCCTTAATTCGCCCTCACCTTAATGTTTATTGCACCCTTGAATATCTGAATAATAATTCATATTCCTTATTTAAGGTATAGGAATTATTGAAATTCCTATACCTTAAAATAGTGCGCCCGAGAAGAGTCGAACTTCCAACCAAGGGCTTAGGAAGCCCCTGCTCTATCCATTGAGCCACGGGCGCATAAGCACACAAATTATCTACTTCTCATTATAAAGGTGACAGGCACAAAAATGCCCTTCCTTTGCTTCTGTTAATTTAGGTTCAATTTCAGAACATATTTTCATAACTTTAGAACACCTCGGATGAAACCTGCATCCTGTAGGTGGATTTGCGGGACTGGGGACATCGCCCTTTAAGATAATTCGTTCCTTCTTATAATCTGGATTAGGAACAGGAACAGCGGATATTAATGCCTGGGTATAAGGATGCATAGTATTAGTAAACAATTCCTTTTTATCCGCAATTTCTACTATCTTTCCCAGGTACATCACTACAACTCTATCACTGATATACTTTATTACACTTAAATCATGAGCAATGAAGAGATAAGTAAGGTTAAATTCTTTCTGCAGGTCTTTAAGAAGATTTATAATTTGAGATCGTATAGATACATCCAACGCAGAAACTGCTTCATCACACATTATTATCTTTGGTTCTAAGGCCAGGGCTCTAGCAATACCTATTCTTTGCCTTTGACCTCCGCTAAATTCATGAGGAAAGCTGTCCATATTTTCAGCTGGAATGCCTACTTTCTCTAACAGTTCTCCAACTCTTTTGTACCTTTCGCGAACCTTTAATAGGTTATGAGTTA
>PFIP01000133.1 GCA_002782675.1 Candidatus Infernicultor aquiphilus | reverse complement strand
ACTTCTCCCATACAGAACTTTTAGGATAAAAACTTAGTAGGGGCGTATTGCAATACGCCCCTACTTATATTTGAGTAGTGGGGCGTATAGCCATACGCCCCTACACATATTCTTTCTTCTAAGGAGGAAAATAAGAATAATGATAATTAGTATTCCTAAAGAAATTAAAAACAATGAAAACAGAGTAGCCATTACCCCTGCTGGAGTAAAAGCTTTCAATCAGGCTGGACATCAAGTACTGGTCCAAAAATCAGCTGGTTTAGGTAGTGGAATTGAAGATAATGAATACATTAATGCAGGTGCTAGTATACTCGAAACAGCAAAAGAAGTGTTTAATCCAGCGGAAATGATTATGAAAGTAAAAGAACCTTTGACTTCTGAATATGATCTTTTAAGGCCTGGGCAGATTCTCTTTACTTACTTCCACTTTGCCTCTTCTTTAGAATTGACTCAAGCTATGATGAAGAGAAAAGTTATCTGTATTGCCTACGAAACAGTTCAAACTGAGGATGGTTATCTACCCCTTTTAGCGCCGATGAGTGAAGTAGCTGGTAAGATGGCCGGTCATATTGCTGCTTATTACTTAGCTCTTCCCTATGGTGGTAGAGGTGTACTAATGGGTGGTGTCCCTGGAGTTGCACCCGCAAAAGTAGTAGTGGTTGGTGGAGGCACTGTGGGTACTAATGCTGCCAAGGTAGCTGCTGGCATAGGAGCAAATGTTACTTTATTAGATATTAGCATAAATAGATTAAAATATTTAGCGGATGTATTACCAAAAAATATAACTTTATTAATTTCTAATCAGCATAATATAGAAGAAGAAATAAAAGATGCAGATGCAGTAATTGGAGCGGTATTAATCCCGGGGGCAAAAGCTCCAAAATTAATAACTGAAGAGATGATAAAGAAGATGAAGCCAAATTCAGTTATAGTAGATGTGGCTATCGACCAAGGAGGATGTATAGAAACAAGCAGGCCAACTTCTCATAGTGATCCGGTATTTAAATTACATAATGTATTACACTATTGCGTTACTAATATGCCTGGAGCGTTTGCCAGAACTTCTACTTTCGCTCTAACTAATGCTACCCTTCCTTATGGTTTAGAAATTGCTAATAAGGGTTATAAAAAAGCAATAAAGGAAAACAAAGCTTTGGCAAAAGGATTAAATGTTATTGATGGTAAAATTACTTACCAACCAGTAGCTAAAGCCTTTAAATTAAAATACTATCCCGTAGAAGAAGTAAATGGATAATTTACCAATTAGCCAATTTACCAATTAGCCAATTTAAAAAGGGGACGGTTCTATTTTTTTAGAACTGTCCCCTTTTTATTGAGGTTTTTTTAAATTTATATTTCTATATTACCTTAATACATTCCACCTGGAGGCATTCCACCTGGAGGCATTCCACCTTCTTTCTTTTCCTCAGGTTTATCAGTAATTAAACATTCAGTGGTTAGGATCATCCCTCCTATACTGGCAGCATTTTGTAAAGCTGATCTGGTAACCTTAGCTGGGTCAACAATTCCTGCTTTTATCATATCCACAAACTCTCCAACAGTTACGTCAAAGCCGATGCCTTTTTCTTTGCTCTTTAATTTCTCTACAATAACAGAACCTTCATATCCACCATTGTCAGCAATCTGTTTGGTGGGGGTTATCAATGCTTTTATAATAATTTCTACTCCAATCTGTTGGTCACCTTCATACTTTAACTTCTGTAAGGCAGGAATAATATTTAATAAAACAGTTCCACCACCGGCCACAATTCCTTCTTCTACTGCAGCTTTAGTAGCTGATAGAGCATCTTCGACTCGATGTTTCTTCTCCTTAAGTTCAGTTTCTGTAGCTGCTCCTACTTTAATGACTGCTACTCCGCCTACTAATTTCCCTAATCTTTCCTGTAATTTTTCTCGGTCATAATCAGAGGTAGTTTCTTCTATTTGAGTACGAATTTGAGCTTCTCGTTTTTTAATTTCTTTGGTGTCCCCTTTCCCTCCGATTATTATGCTCTCTTCTTTATTTATTTTCACTTGATGAGCAGTCCCTAACATTTTTAGTTCCGTGTTTTCTAATTTAAGGCCTAGTTCTTCAGAAATTAATTGTCCACCGGTAACTACAGCAATATCGGCTAACATCTCTTTTCTTCTATCTCCAAATCCGGGGGCCTTTACAGCAACACAATTTAAGGTGCCTCGAATTTTATTTACTATTAAAGTAGCTAAAGATTCACCTTCAATATCCTCAGCGATAATAAGTAAAGGCTTACTAGTCTGAGCAATTTTCTCTAAAATAGGTAATATTCCTTTCATATTGCTTATTTTAGAATCAGTAATTAAGATATAAGGGTCATCAAGAACAGCTTCCATTCTCTCAGCATCAGTTACCATATAGGCAGAAATATATCCCTTATCAAATTGCATTCCTTCTACTACCTCCAAGATAGTTCCTAAAGTTTTAGATTCTTCTACAGTTATTACTCCATCTTTACCTACCTTTTCCATAGCATCTGCAATCAAATTTCCTATTTCTCTATCAGCAGATGATATTGAAGCTACATTAGCTATAGATTCTTTATCACTAACTTCTTTACTTAATTTTTTAATCTCTTGGACCGCTATTTCTACTGTTTTATCTATTCCTCTTTTAATCATAATAGGATTTGCCCCTGCCGCTACATTTCGTAGGCCTTCATGAATAATTGCTTTGGCTAAAACTGTAGCAGTAGTTGTTCCATCTCCAGCAATATCGTTAGTTTTAGTAGCCACTTCCTTAACAAATTGTGCCCCCATATTTTCAAAGGGATCCTCAACGTCAATCTCTCGAGCAATAGTAACCCCGTCATTAGTAATAGTAGGGGAACCATATTTTTTATCTAAAACTACATTTCTTCCTTTAGGACCTAAAGTAATCCTAACCGCATCAGCTAAAGTATTTGCTCCTTTTTCTAAAGCTCTTCTCGCCTCTTCATCAAATAAAAATTGTTTTGCCATTTATTTATCCTCCATTTATATCAAATTTATTACATTTATCACTTAAAAATTCAAAAATATTTTTTAATATTTTTAAATAAAAATATTATATTTTATTTTTCCACAATAGCTAAAATATCTTTTTCGCTTAAAAGGAGATAATCTTCATCATCATCATCTTTTATATCTGTTCCTGAATATTTTGCGTATACTACATTGTCCCCCTTTTTAACGGTCATAGGAACTAATTTTCCTTCTTTATTAGTGCTGCCAGGTCCTACTGATAATACTTCTCCAACTTGGGGTTTTTCTTTAGAAATGGTATCCGGAAGAACAATCCCCCCTTTGGTCTTCTCTTCTTCAACCATAGGCTTTATTAATACCCGGTCTCCTAGTGGTTTTAATCCTTTGATTTTCATTTTCCATAACCTCCTTTAATATTTTTAAAATCAATTAGCACTCTCATAGTAAGAGTGCTAAAGACATCCTATTTATATTATATAAACTTCTTTAGAAAATCAAACTTCATTATTAGCTATATTCAGCCATTTTATGCAATTTAACCTAATTTTAAGTTATTTTACGCTTATTTCCTTCCATTTATTAATTTTTTCTCACACTAATGTCAACCGAGAAACTACATCTAAATCTAAAGATGATTTTTTATTTTCCTTTAACTTATAGTATCCGGCAGAAGCTACCATAGCCGCATTATCAGTGCAAAGAGAAATTGAAGGATAAAAAACCCTTATATTTAATAAACTTGCTTTTTCTTTAATTTTTTTTCTTAGAGAATTATTGGCCGCAACTCCACCAGCTAATACAATCTGTTTAGTTTTAAATTCTAAGGCTGCTCTTAGTGTCTTTTCTACTAAAACATCAACTACTGCTTGCTGAAAAGATGATAAAATATCTTTAACTGGGATAATTTTATTCTTCTCTTTTAGTTCTTTTATATAGTAAATTACTGCGGTTTTAAGACCACTAAAGCTAAAATCATAACTTCCGTCATTTAAAAGAGGGCGAGGAAATTTAATTAAAGAAGAATTTCCTTCTTTAGCTAATTGCTCAATAATTGGTCCACCGGGGTAATCTAAGTCTAAAACCTTGGCTATTTTATCAAAAACCTCTCCTGCAGCATCGTCTTTGGTCTGACCTAATAATTTATATTTTCTAAAATCTTTTATATAGACCAAAGAGGTATGTCCACCAGAAACGATTAAACAAATAAGAGGTGTCTTTATTCCTTTATGTTCTAAAAAATTAGCATAAATATGAGCCTCAAGATGGTTTACTCCGATAAGAGGTATATTTTGAGCATAGGCTATAGCTTTAGCTACAGATAATCCCACCAAAAGTGATCCTACCAACCCTGGGCCATAAGTCACTGCTATCCCTGATAAATCGGATAATTTTTTCCCTGATTCGCTCAAAGCTTTATCTATTACTGGAATAATGCATTCCATATGTTGGCGAGAAGCTATTTCGGGGACCACTCCCCCATATTTTTGGTGAACCTTAATTTGAGAAGCTACAATATTCGAAATAATTTTCTTTCCATCCTCTACCATAGCAACTGCAGTTTCATCACAAGAGGTTTCGACTCCCATTATTAAATCCGTCATATTATTTTTTCTCTTTCAATAAAACTTAAAACCTAAATGGTGTATAGCTCTTAGCGTATTGAGAATACAGTAATTAGTAATGTGTAACAAGTAATAAGTAATAAGTAAAGATAAAATATAGTAAAGGAGCAAAAACCGAAAAACCATAATTCAAAATTCAAAACCTTTTCGTAAAATATAAATTATTTGGAGTAGGGGGCGCGGATTTATCCGTCCCGCGCCTGCCTGTGCGCCTGCCTGTACGCCTGCCTGTGCGTGTTCGTTCGCACGCAGACAGGAATCAAACTCCTACCTATTATTCATTACGGGCAGACACAAGGTCTGCCCCTACATATTATACATTACTTCTGACTTCTTTACTATATACTACATACCATATACAATATACTGATTCTTTTAATATAATTTCTTTTCCATAACTAAAGCATCTTCTCTTTCTTCTCGATAATAATTTTTCCATATTCTTTTTGTTCTATAACCATATTTTTTATACATATTCTGGGCCATATAATTTGATTTTCTTACTTCCAAAGATATTTTTTCAATTTTATAAGTAGTTCCTATTTTCTCGACAAACTTTAAAAGCTTTCCTCCATATCCCTCTCTACGAAATTTTTCGGTAATAGCAATATTAGTAATATGAAAACTGGTTTCCTTATGCCAAAGGCCAAGATAACCAATAATTTCTTTATCTTTCTCTAATATAAAATATCTAGCATATTTATTGCGAGTTAGTTCATCACAAAACATATCATAAGTCCAGGGAATGGGAAAAGATTGTTTCTCAATATCCAATACCTTTGGTAAATCATCTGTCTCCATAGGTCTAATAATTACCCCGGTAAAACCGTGATTATTCATCATTTATCACTTTTTTTCTCCCAATTAATTTCAGCTTCAGATTTCCTCAGGTAGAAAGGAGAAAGAGTAAAAATATCGTCTCCTTTTCCCTTTTTGAGTTTTTCTAAACCCAAGAAAGCAATATTTACTCCTTTAGACAAAAGGACTTGAGGATTAATAAACAATGCATCTTTACCCATTTTTTCTTTAATAATATCCTGATATTTTTTTATACTCTCACTCAAAAATATTACCTTCTCCTTTAAAAGAGAGACTCTAACTACTAGATTATAAATATCTTCGCATTTATAATCCAGCACTTTACTCAGTTTATTACCTCCCCGAAATACCACATCATATATTTCATCTCTCTTAGCCTCTAAAATGGGACATATTAAGTAGGGTATCTCTTTTAGAGAAAAGGCCAGGGCATCTAAGGTGGGAATTCCTAATAAAGGCAGAGAACAGGCATAAGACAAACCTTTAGCTACTCCTAATCCGACACGAAGCCCAGTAAAAGAACCCGGGCCTAAAGAGACAGCAATACCGTCAATATCCGGTAAGGTTAAATTAATCCTTTCCAACATATCTTTTATAGTAGGTATTAAAATGGAGGAGTGTTTCTTCTTAGAATTATTAAGGGTATATTCGATAAGAACAGAATCTTCTTCTATTAAACCCAAACTACAAAATCTAGTGGAGGTATCTATTCCTAAAATTTTCAATCCTTATTAAATCCTCCCAAAATAGATTAAATTTATTCCCTTGAGGAATAAAAGATATTTTTCTTTCATAACTAGTTTTAAACTTGATCTCAATCTTTAAATGATCTTTTGGTAAAAGGCTTTCAATCTTCTCAGCCCATTCAATAACCGTTAGGCCTTCTCCGTAAAAATATTCCTCGTAACCTAATTCTATAATCTCTTCTATGTTACTGACTCGGAAAACATCAAAATGATAAAGGGGAATTTTACCTTGATATTCATTTATAATAGTAAAAGAAGGACTGGTAACATAATCTTTTACTTCTAAACCTTCAGATATCCCCTGAATAAAACAAGTTTTTCCTGCACCTAATTCACCATAGAAAGCTAATAAATCTCCCGGTTTAACTAATTTACCTATCTCTTTTCCTAATTTTTTCGTCTCTTCAGGACTTTTAGTAATAATAGTGAAATTCATTTTGAACAATTCTCCAATTTACCAATTGATTTAGTTATCCAGTTAGCTGGTTACCCAGTTTGCCAGTTAGTTGTGTAATATGTGACGTGTAACAAGTAACCTGCTTTTGTAAATTCAGAACTGTGATCTTATTACTCATTACAGATTACTTATCACTGTATTTCTCTACGCTTTACGCTATTTTTTACTATCCGCTATAATAATCTTTCCCCTAACATAGTTTTAATCTTCCAGGGCTTTCCATCTTTAATAAA
>PFIP01000006.1 GCA_002782675.1 Candidatus Infernicultor aquiphilus | reverse complement strand
GCATTTTATTACACTTCAAGATTGGACTAAAGAGGAAATAGACACCTTACTCGAAGTCTCTTTTGATTTAAAGAAAAAATTTGCCATGGGTATACCCACACCTTATCTATCATATAAGACCATATTTTTAATGTTTTTTGAGCAGTCCACCCGAACCAGAAACTCTATGGAAGCAGGGATCGCTCAGTTAGGTGGTCATGGCAATTTCCTGGATACCAGTACCATGCAAGTAGCTCATGGTGAAGCAGATAAGGATACCGCTATTATTTTATCCAGATTTGGTCATGCTATAGCCTGTAGAAATTGTGTCTGGGAAGTAGGGAATAAATATTTAAGAGAAATGGCCAAGTGGTCTACCGTCCCCATTATGAATTTACAATGTGATTTATATCATCCCATGCAAGGAATTGCTGATTTGATGACCATGAAAGAAAAAATTGGAGATTTAAAGGGGACTAAAGTATCTATTATCTGGGCTTATGCCACCAGTCATAAGAAACCAATTTCAGTTCCGCTTACTCAAGTTCTTTTATTCCCAAGATATGGAATGGAGGTAACTCTGGCCTATCCAAAAGGGTATGATTTACCAGACTGGGCTATTCAACAAGCTAAAGAAAATGCTGCAAAACACGGTGGAAGCTTAACCATAACCCATAATATGGAAGAAGCGTATAGAGAGGCAGATGTAGTTATACCCAAGAATTGGGGAAGCTGGGTAACCAATCCAAAAAGCGAAGTAGTTGATGCTTTACTTGAGTCCTGCAAAACTTGGAAATGTACCGAGAAAATGATGAAACTTGCCCATAAAGAGGTAATATATATGCATGCACTTCCAGCAGATAGAGGAAATGAAGTTGAAAATTCAGTGATTGATGGGCCTCATTCCATTATTTACGACGAAGCAGAAAATAGATTACATACGGCAAAAGCAGTGATGACGCTAACTATGGGCGGTAGATAGAAACTGGAACGCATATCTATCCGTAGGGGAAATTATTGCTAAAAATTTATAATTTATTAAGGAGGTGATATTCTAAAGAAAAAGAGAAATGAGTTTTTAAATACAGGTAAAATAAATAAAAATAAATAGAAAAGGAGAAAAATATTATGAAAAACTTTAGATTATTAGCTATATTACTTATGATTGCGATGTTAATTAGTGTATTCGCAAGTGTAGGCCTGACAGAAGAAAAGATCAAGGTAGCTTTCATCTATGTAGGGCCTCATAATGATGGTGGATGGTCACAAGCTCATGATGAAGGCAGAATCTATTTAGAAGAAAAACTTCCTTATGTGGAAACAGCTTACTCGGAGACTGTTCCAGAGGGAGCTCCCTGTGAAAAGGTGATTAGAGATTACTGTAACCAGGGTTACAAAGTAATCTTTACCACCAGTTTTGGATTTATGGATCCCACTTTCAATGCAGCTAAAGATTATCCTGATGTAATTTTCGAACACTGTTCTGGCTACAAAACTTTAGATAATTTGGGAAATTATTTTGGTAGAATATACCAAGCGGACTATCTTTCTGGTTTAGTTGCCGGGATGATGACTAAATCTAATTATATCGGTTTTGTTGCTCCTTTCCCTATTCCGGAAGTGGTAAGAGAAATAGATGCATTTGCCATCGGAATGAGAGAGGTTAATCCTGATGCGGAGGTCCATGTAATCTGGTTAAACTCCTGGTTGGATCCGGTCCAGGAAGCTAATGCTGCCCAGACCTTTTTAGCTAATGGTGCGGATATTATTGCCAGTGGTATGGATACCCCTGCTTCACTGCAAGTTGCTGAAAAAGCCGGGAAGTATGGAATAGGTTATGATAAAGATATGGCTGCCGCCGCTCCTAAGGCAGTTTTAACCTCTCGTATCTGGCATTGGGGCTTATATTATGTACAGGTTCTCGAAGCAGTTCGTGCAGGTACCTGGAAAGCGGGATCATACTGGAAAGGAATGGAAACTGGCCTGGTCGAACTTGCCCCCTATGGACCGATGGTGCCTCAGAATGTCCGAGATTATGTAGACAAGAGAAAACAAGAAATAATAGAAGGAAAATTTGAGTGCTTTACCGGACCACTTTATGATCAAAATGGAAAATTAACGGTGAAAGAAGGAGAAGAAATTCCCGATGCCGATAAATTAAGTCTTCAATGGTTTGTTGAGGGAGTTATAGGAACTATACCTAAATAATTGATCAAGCCCCGGGTAGTAGTTTTCTTTATTCCCCGGGGTAATTTTTTATTTTAAATTTCTGAGGGAATAAATGGGCGCAATAGTCCTTCAAGTAAAAAATATTAGTAAACATTTTCCCGGTGTTCTGGCTAATGATCATATAAATTTTGATTTAAGAAAAGGTGAGATTCACACTCTTCTCGGTGAAAACGGAGCGGGGAAAACTACTTTAATGAATATTCTGGATGGTATCTACTATCCCGATGAGGGAGAGATTTACCTGAATGGGAAAAAGGTGGATATTCGCTCTCCCTTTGAGGCAACTAAAAATGGCATCGGAATGATTCATCAGCATTTTATGTTAGTGGATACCCTTACGGTCCTGGAAAATGTGGTATTAGGTCTTGAATCCCAGGGATTTTACCTTAATAAAAAAAAGATTGCCGAGAGGATTAAAGAGATATCCCAAAATTATAATCTGAACATCAACCCCTATGCTAAGATATGGCAGCTTTCGGTGGGAGAACAGCAAAGGGTAGAAATTATAAAGACTTTATTTAGGGGAGCAAAGATTCTTATTATGGATGAACCTACTGCAGTATTGACCCCTCAGGAAGCAGATACTTTGTTTAAGATATTAAGAAGAATGATCAAAGAAGACAAATCTATTATTTTTATCAGTCATAAATTAGATGAAGTTATGAAAATATCTGACCGAATTACAGTTTTAAGAAAAGGGAAATTAGTAGGTACAGTAGATAAAAAAGAGATTAAGCAAAAAGAATTAGCTAAAATGATGGTGGGAAGAGAAGTTCTCTTTAGATTAGATAGAAATCCAATACGTAGAAAAGGCGAGGTCCTTAAAATAGAAGACTTAGAAACCCATAATGATAAAGGTATAATAATTTTAAGAGGAATAAATTTTTCCCTACCGGGAGGAGAAATTTTCGGATTGGCCGGAGTTTCTGGGAATGGACAAACAGAATTAGCTGAAGTCATTGTTGGTTTAAGAAGAGCAATTGCCGGGAAGGTTTATATCAAAGGTGAAGAGGTAACTAATCTTTGTCCCAAAGCTATTACTAAAGAGGGAACCAATTATATTCCTCCCGATCGGCTTAAAGTAGGGCTGGTGCCTAATCTTAGTACGGTAGAAAATGCTATCCTCAGGCGATATGATAGAGAGCCGATCTCCCGGGGGATTTTTTTAAACTATGAGGAAGCTGCCAAATATACCAGAGAATTAATCAAGCAATTCAATATTATGGTACCCAGAGAAAATGCTCCGGTAAAATTTCTATCCGGAGGTAATTTACAGAAACTAATTTTAGCCCGAGAAATCAGAGAGGAACCAGCTTTATTGATCGCGGTTCATCCTAGTCGCGGGTTAGATGTAGGAGCTACCGAATTTGTCCGGAAAAAATTATTAGAAGAAAGAGATCAAGGTGTGGCCATACTGCTCATCTCAGAAGATCTTGAGGAATTGCTGATGATTTCCGATCGAATTGGGGTAATCTATGAGGGTAAAATTGTGGGTATGGTGGATATAGATGATGCCAATATTAATGAAATAGGATTGATGATGGCTGGGGTGCATAAAAATCCTTTGCTCAAAGGAGAAGAGAATGTTAAAGTTTGAGAAGAGAGAAAATATACCGCTTCATTTGCGTATTCTCATTCCCTTAATATCTATTCTTTTGGGTGTGTTAATTGGTGGTATTGCCGTGATGTTTTCCCAGGTAAATCCTCTTACGGTTTATAAAGCGATATTTATCGGTGCCTTTGGAAGTACCTATGTATTTTCCGAAACCATTGTAGTTGCCATTCCTCTTCTTCTTATCTCGGTTGGTCTTATCCTGGTTTTTAAAATGAACTACTGGAATATAGGTGCCTATGGGCAGTATATTATGGGGGCAATTTTTTGTACCTATTTTGCCCTTAATTCTGCGGAAACGATGTCCAGACCAATTCTTCTTATGATGATGTGTATTGCCGGGATGGTCGGAGGAGCCCTCTGGGCGCTGATACCGGCTGCCCTGAAAGCATATTGGAAAGTAAATGAAGTCATAACTACTCTATTATTAAATTATATTGCTCTTTATATCTTAAAATTTTTAATGTATGGTCCCTGGAGAAATCCACGCAGCTTTGGGTTTCCCCTTACCAAAATCTTTGACTTAAATGCTCAATTACCTAAATTAATTTCACATACCAGAATACATCTGGGATTAATTTTTGGAATTATTGCCGCTATTATTATCTGGATTATTATTAAAAAGACCAAATTTGGTTATGAAATCAGGGTGATTGGAGAAAATGAGATAGCGGCCAGATATGCGGGTATTAATATTGCGAAAAATATTATTCTAGCTATGATTATAAGCGGGGGTCTGGCTGGTCTGGCTGGCATGGCTCAGATCTCGGGGATTATTCATATGTTACAAATTGAGATTAATCCTGACTACGGATATACCGCCATTATTGTAGCCTGGCTTTCTGGTCTTAATGCTCTGACCGCCATGATAGTTTCTTTTTTCTTAGGAGGATTATTTGCCGGGGCCTCTCAAATACAGATTACTATGAAAGTTCCCATAGGAATTGTGGGGCTGATAGAAAGTTCGATTCTTTTCTTTCTTTTGGGAGGGGCAATCCTCACTAATTATAAACTCTATTATAAAGGGAGAAAGATTATATGAGACCAGATGCTTATGCAATTACCATAATTCTTTTAGCGGCAACTGTGGAATCCGGAACCATATTGCTCTTTCCTATCATTGGCGAAATATTTACCGAACGTTCCGGAATTCTTAATCTGGGAATCGAAGGTATGATGATTATTGGAGCACTGGTAGGTTTTGCCACCGCTTTTATGACCGGTCAAATTTATTGGGCCTTTTTTATGGGCATGCTGGCCGGTGGTTTAGCTTCCCTAATTCATGCTTTTATTTCTATTACCTTAAGGGGAAATCAGGTAGTAAGTGGTCTGGCTTTAAGTATTTTTGGTCTGGGTGTAACTAATTTTTATGGACAAGAATTTGTAAATCTGCAATTAGCCCATACTATACCTCAAGTAATAATTCCAGGACTTTCCCAAATTCCCTTTTTTGGTCCCATTCTTTTCAAGCAGGATTATATGGTGTATCTGTCCTATATTCTGGTAATTATAACCTGGTTTATTTTATTCAAAACTAAAGCGGGAATCCAGCTAAGAGCGGTGGGACAAAATGCCCAGGCAGCTGATGCTATGGGGGTAAATGTATATAAAGTAAGATATTTCTGGACCTTCTTTGGGGGGTTGATGGCTGGAGCAGGAGGGGCTTATCTTACCCTTAATTGTGCCCCTTTCTGGTTAGATGGCATTACTGCTGGCCGGGGATGGGTGGCGATTGCTCTGGTAATATTCGCCAGGTGGAATCCCCCGTATGCTTTAATAGGCGCCTATTTATTTGGAGCAATTAATGCCCTCCAATTTCAACTTCAATCGATGGGAACCACCATTCCTTCAGCACTGCTTAGTATGCAGCCCTATTTTCTTACCTTTATATTAATTATTGTGGCAACTTTATTAGTAAAAGCTAAACATATCGGAGTTCCAAAAGAATTAGGAATTCCTTATGCCAGAGAGGAGAAATAGAATGAGTTATGTCCAGAAATTAAAATGCTTACTGTGCGGAACAGAATATAAACCTAAGGAGATCAAATATACTTGTCCCCAATGTGGAGATGAAGGTATCTTAGAAATTATTTATGATTACTCTGAAATTAAAAAAATATTTACTAAAGAAATACTTAAAATGAAAAGTGAATATTCAATGTGGAGGTATTTACCACTTTTACCGGTGGACGATATAACTAAAATTGGGCCGTCAAAAGTTGGTTGGACCCCTTTATATGAAGTGAAAAGAATAAGAGAAGATTTGGGAATGTCCAATATCTGGATTAAAGATGACGGAAGAAATCCCACTGCTTCTCTAAAAGATAGGCCCTCAGCTATTGCGGTGGTAAAGGCTCTAGAATTAGGAGAAAAAATGGTTACCTGTGCCTCTACCGGCAATGCGGCCTCTTCACTAGCGGGAGCTTCTGCCTCAGTGGGTTTAAAGAGTTACATTTTTGTTCCTCAAACCGCACCAAGTGCTAAGATGGTCCAGCTTTTGGTATTTGGTTCAGTCGTTTTTGCGGTAAGAGGCACTTATGATCAGGCCTTTGATCTTTCCATTAAAGCAAGCAGAGAATTTGGGTGGTACAACCGTAATACTGCTTTTAATCCCTATATGGTCGAAGGGAAAAAGACGGTTGCTTTGGAGATTATTGAGCAGATGGACTTCCAAGTCCCCGATTATATATTTGTCCCGGTAGGAGATGGCGGTATCATCTCCGGGGTGGCTAAAGCGTATAAGGATATGTTTTCCTTAGGTTTTATTGATCATTTACCTAAACTGGTTGCCGTACAGGCAGAAGGATGTCCGCCGATTGTGGAGGCAGTTAATGGTGATGGCCTGGTAAGATTTGTGGAGCCAAAGACGATTGCCGATAGTATTGCCGTAGGGATTCCCAGAAATCGGGTAATGGCGGTAAGAGATATAAAAGAATCAAAAGGATTTGGGATGGCGGTAAGTGATCAAGAAATACTGGAAGCGATTAAATATTTAGGTTCGAAACAGGGAATATTTGCTGAACCTGCCGGTTCTACTGCCTTTGCCGGTATGGTCAAAGCCCTGAAAGAAGGGAAAATTTCCAGAAAAGAAAAGGTGGTGGTATTGGTTACCGGGAATGGTTTAAAAGATGTAGAGAGTGCTAAGAAAGCGGGAGGAGAAGTTTTAGTGATAGATCCCAATTTAAAAGCAGTGAAGGAGGCAATGAAGTGAACGATTTAGAGAAGAAAGAATTAAATGAACTTCTTCAAAGGCTTATTCAGATTAAAAGTGTAAATCCTCCCGGAAATGAAGATGGGATTGCTAATTTTATAAAGGGATTCCTCATAAAAAATGATATCCCTTCCGAGTTGGTTCCTTTGGAAGAAGGAAGGAGCTCAGTCGTGGCTAAAATTGAGGGAAAAGAGGAGAGGAATATTACTCTTTGCGGACATTTAGACACCGTAAGAGTAATAGAGGAGGATTGGAGCAAGCCACCCTTTCAGGGGTTAATGGAAGAGGGGAAAATGTATGGGAGAGGCACCGCAGATATGAAGGGTGGAGTGGCTGCTATTATTTATACCTTAATACTTTTAA
>PFIP01000012.1 GCA_002782675.1 Candidatus Infernicultor aquiphilus | reverse complement strand
ACAAAATAGTGTCTATTATCCTTTCCAGAGAATCAGTCAACTGCTAAGAGGAGTGGATATTGTTTTTGGGAATTTAGAGGGTCCGGTAGTAAAAAATCCGCCAGAATTTCCGGATAATTCTTTAAAGTTTGCCTTTAACCCAGAAGTAATGAAGGGAATCTCCTGGGCTAAATTTAATTTATTTTCTTTAGCCAATAATCACACCCTAAATTGGGGAAAAGAGGGATTAGAAGAAACGAAAGATTGGCTAAGAAAATATGGGATAAATTTTGTGGGTGATCCTCTTTCTGGTAGTTGGAGAGAGCTTGATGCTTATTTTCCCAGCGATAACAGCGATAATATAATCTTTCTGGCTTTTAATCAAATTTTCCCCTTTTTAGCTAAAGAGGAAGAAATGATAGAGACCGTAAAGGCAGTTAAATCTTTAAATTCAGAAAAACTTTTAATCATCAGTCTGCACTGGGGTGAAGAATATCAATTGACCAATTCTTTAGCCCAACAGAAATTAGCCCATCAGATAATTGAGGCCGGAGCAGATTTAATTATAGGGCACCATCCCCATGTAGTACAGAACATTGAAAAATATCAGGGAAAACTTATCTTTTATTCTCTGGGAAATTTTATCTTTGACCAATGCTTCTCTTTAGAGACCCAGCAGGGTTTAGCCGTAGGTGTAGAAGTCCACCCGGATAAATTAATTTTTCGGCTCTTTCCCCTGCAAATTAATCGGGTTCAGCCGGTTTTAATGAAGCAGAGCCAGGAAAGCGAATTTTTGATAAAATTAGCTGAACGTTCGGGTTCAGACAAAAAATTGGTAGACGCCATAAAAAGTGGTATAATAAAAATGGAAAGGTTAAATTAATTTTAAAAATTAATTTTGAAAAAAATAAAATGAAAAAAACCAAAGAATTTAATTTCTTAAAAAGACTTTTAACTATTTTAATAACTTTTACTATTTTAACCGCTACCAATAATGTTTTGGCTGGGGGTGAAGTTATCTTAACCAAACATTTAATTAATCCGGAAGATATTTTAATCGAGGAGGTAGAAATTTCTCCCTCTATCCCGGCCTATTCCTTGCCTTTAAGCACTGTAAAGATCGCCAATTATCAAAAATTTTCCGAAAAAATCAAGCTCAGCCCGGAAGCTCTCTTCCTTTTAAAAAAGAACGGTTTTGTAGTTATTCCTACCCCTTCTCCTATTGCGGAACGAGAAGTATTTCTGGAGTCTTCTCGCCAAATGGCTACTCCAGGTGACGATTTCGTAGCTTATTATAAAGCTATGGGAGAAATAGATTTACCCATTTTTATTACCACCGATTCTCTTCTACATTATTATCATATCTTCTTTGACACTACTTTGATGAAATTAGAAAGAGACCTCTTCTATAAAGATATATGGGTAATCAGTAAAAACTTATTAGCCGAGTCTTTGCAGGAATATTTCCAGACCGGGGGAGATTTAAAAGAAGCCGCCAAAAGAAATGTAGCTTATCTTTCTGTTGCTTTAGAGCTTTTGAAACCCAGGATAAATCAGGTAATGAGCGAGGAAACTTTAAGAGAAGAATATTGTGTCCCCGGGATAGACCCCGAATACTGTGAGATAATGATCTCGGGAGTAAAAGAATATTACGGGGATAAGGCCAGTTATAAATATTTTAGTCCAACAGAATTTGAGCAATATAATTTTGAAGTCCCCGAGGCGGTAAAAAGTCTGGTAGAAAAAGAAATAGAGCTAATTGAAAAACATCAGGGCTGGGAATATTCTCCCATTTTTATCTATCAAGAAGATTATTCCCAATATATCCCCCGAGGACATTACACCAAATCAGAGAAACTTAAGAATTACTTTAAAGCTTTAATGTGGTATGGGAGGATGACTGCTTTAATCGAGGGTTCTCCCCTTTTATCTGTCGGAGAATCGGTCTGCAGCGGGAATAGGAGAGGAATTATTTCTGAATCTGAGGCCCGAATCCAAACCCTGCAGGCTTTTTTATTAGCCCATCAATTTTCGAAAAACCAAGACCTGCAAGAAAGATGGAATCGGATATATGCTATCACCTCTTTTCTGGTGGGCTTTTCCGATGATTTAGGCCCTAATGAATATGGCGAAGTATTGGAAAAACTTTTTCCAGAGGACCTCTCTCCTCAAAGAATAGAGGAAAAATATGAGGAACTCAAAGAAGCTATCCTGGCAGTGGCTTATAATCCTAAAATCTATAGTGGATTAGGAGCTTGTGAATTATTAATGCCCTGCCCTCCTCTTGAGGAGGAAGAAATTCAAGCCCTAAAATTACAAGCCCAGGAACTTTTAACCGAAACTAAAGGATTCAGACTAATGGGTCAGAGATTTACTTTAGACTCTTACCTCTTTTCCGAAATGGTTTCCCCTTATAGCGGTGAATATTCTGGACTAAAGCTACCTTTGCCTACTGATGAAAAACCCTTTACTTTTACCTGGGAGGATAGTTATGCCCCCGATAGAAAAAACCGTCCTTTCACCTGGGTGAAGACCGAAGTAAAAGCCTGTCCTCCGCCAGCTACGCGCGAAGTTAGAGGTTTCCCAAGAGGATTGGATTTAATGGCTCTTTTAGGTTCTGAAAGGGCTAAAGATATTTTAGAAAGCTCTGGTGATACCCAATATACCGATTATGAAAAGAAATTCTCGGAATTGAAAAAAGAAGTAGATTCTCTTTCCCAGGCCGACTGGTATAAAAATCTTTATCTAAATTGGCTCTTTGTTTTAAAGTCCTTAGGAATTAAATTTGGTGAAGGTTATCCTACTTTTATGCAAACAATAGCCTGGCAAGATAAAGAACTAAATACTGCTTTGGCATCCTGGACTGAATTAAGACACGATACCCTTTTATATGTCAAGCAGAGTTATACTATGGCTGAGAGGGGAGGAATGTTTGAGCCTCCGGTAGTCGGTTATGTAGAACCGCTACCAGAATTTTATGCCCGGCTTTTAACTTTAACCGAAATGACTAATCAGGGCTTTAAGAATTTAATTCCTCCAGAAGAATTAGAAAAGTTAATGATAGAAGCAGGGCTGAGTAAGTTTTCAGAAATTTTAAGTCTACTATTAGATATCTCCCAGAAAGAATTAAAAAATATACCCTTAGAGGACCAGGAATATAGTTTTATAGAAAATTTTGGCAGTATCTCGGAAGGTTTAATCCAGACTGTTTCGGGAGGAGAGGTTAACCAGGAGGTATTTAAAACGGTCTTGGTGGCAGATGTCCATACCGATGGTAACACTAAAAAAGTTTTAGAAGAGGGAGTGGGCTATATTAAAACTGCGGTAATCGCCTATAGACTTCCTGATCAGCAGATGGTATTAGGAGTGGGACCAACTTTCAGTTATTATGAATTTAAACAATCCATGGAAAATAGATTGACTGACGAGGAATGGAGAAAAATATTAGATTCCCATCCTCCGCCCGAACCAGAGTGGACCTCTACTTTTTCAGAATGATCAAGACAGCTCATTTAAAAGCATGCTTCGTAGCCTTAAAAAATTCTAAAAGTCCTTTGTGGTTTAACAAAGGACTTTTAGAATAATATTCTCTCTATTTGCTTTATATAATTTTAAGTACTATTAGTTATTAAATTTTAGATTATTAATTCCAATCTTCTTCTTCTTCTTTTTCTTCTTTTTCTTCTTTTTCTAAATATTCTTCTGGGTCACTTTCAAATTCATCTTGGCAGTCTTGCGAACAAAAACTATAATGTTTCCCTTCATGTTCAGTGCCATATTTTTCTTTCTTTATATCCATTCCGCATACAGCACATTGTATTTTAGCCATTTTTTCACCTCCTTACTTAACTAAATTTTTCGATTTTATATTATATCATAAATAAAGCATTTTTTAGTATTTTTTTTAAAAAATATTTTTAAAAATTTTACTAATGCATGGAACGGTTCTCTGTGTCATTTACAAATCAATAAATTAGAAATTGAAAGGAACAATTCTTTTATTGATTAATCTTAATAGAACGGACTATTTTTATTATATCATTCAGATATTTTCCAAATTCTGCTTCTTGGGTATTAAAGCTAAAAGAATAAAATAAATCTCCGATAATTGAATCATAGCGAATAAATTTAAGTGTATCTTTTCCGAATTTCATGGTATACAAAGTCCGCTGAGCAGGATATCCGGAAAGTTTATCCGGAACAGACTCTAAAAAAACGGCACCTGCTTCTTTCAGGGTATCCATATTCACAGAATATAGTTCGGCAAGAGTATATTCTTTTCCAAATAAGGGTGTTGCTCGAAACATCAGGGTTCCGTTAGAATCAGGAAGATAAATCATTACTCCTCTTTCTTGGGAAGAATAGTTAATCCAATTCTCCGGATAAAATAAAGAGATATCCATATAGGCATACTGATAATGATAAAAAACAAACCCTTCCGGTATTTCGGTAGTTTCTTTATCTTGGGCACTAACTAAAAAACATAAACTAAAGATTACGACAGTCACTAAAGCAAGAAAAATATATTTCTTCATATTTTATATCTCTCCTAATATATTTAATTTAATTAGTATCAAGAGGACGGTTACCCCCAGACATCCGTCCCCTTGATAATCTTTCAATTCATTACTCCAAATTAAAAGTTTTATCGGTATTATCATTCCATAATACTTTATCTAACCAAGTATTTGGCCGAGAATGCCAGGTGGTATTAGTTTCTAAATTTTCTACCCAGATTTCATTGATATGCCATCCTGGCCCTAAACCACTATTATCATGTTTGATTTGAATCTTAATAATCTTGCCCAAATCAGAACATTCTACAATAATATTATCTTTATCTCCTCTTTCGAAAGTTCCAACATGGCTAGCTAGGCGAGGAGGGTCTGGTTTTGAATATACTGTAAACCATTGGGAATTCATATTGTTTTCTCCAAATAATTTAATCTGTATTTCTGCATCTGTACCAGCCAAATCTCTATCGCTCGTATTTATACTTATCCTATAATGGCTTTTCAGCTTGTTAATAAGTATATCTGGCAAATCATTTTTAAAAGTATCAAGCTTCGGGTCAAGATCATGAACTTTAGGATCTGTTAAATTAGGAGGTTCTCCAACATTATAACAATCAAACCGAAAACGTCCTCCTCCACCACAATCCTCACCTACATTAACGGGACCAGGGAGATCTACTAACATTACTTTGTTATCACATATATCACAAGAAGGGTAAAGAGCATGTTTACCTTCCGAGGCATAAATAACTAGTCGGCCGTCTTCATTAAACTGCAGCTCTCCACAAAACACTTCACTATGATCATATTCTTTAGGAGGCCAAGTTGCAACGTCACCCTTATTACATGTTCTATATGAGGCATTCCAAACTGCATGATGAGCATCGGGATCCCCATGCGAAGAAGTAAAAACCCAATCCAATTTCAAAGTATTACTATCTATTACCTTCCAGGCCATAAATACACGTTCATGATCTCCTGGGTGACTGGTCCAAATGTCAAAATTAACACCCCCATAACTTTGTCTACCATAATCCTGGCTCCAAGTAACTACATAACGGAAAATAATATATTTAGGTAAATTAGCTGAATTAAAGGTTGTTGAAGTAGAAAAAGGGTCATAGGGATGTACTCTTATATAGTTTGCCACATAGTCACTATCTTGATGTTGCAACCAGGGCTCTTCTTCATCAAGTTCAATATAAGGATTAATATATTCTATTGCTTTATCTTCCCATTGTTGTTGTATTCCATCACCATCTAAATCAATTTCAGAGCCCTTTTCAGTTTCGCTCACAAAAATTGGTAGGTTACTAGTAAGAGTTCTTCCATTATTAGTTAAAGATAGTACGTACTCGACATTATCTTCTACTGTTTCTTCTTGTGGATAAAATTTTCCCTGAGTTTGATAATCTGGTGGCTCATCGGTAGATAACCATTGGTCAGGGAAAAAAGTCCATTCTTTATTAATTTCCTCATTAGATACCTGAATTTCATCGACATACCAACCAGGGAAGTTACCAGAATTATCATGTCTTATAATAATATAATCAAGGTTTTCTATATTTATTGCAGTGACCGAGAAAATATTAGTATCTCCTATCTCAAAATCATTAACTCCCGGATCATCCAATAAAATCTCACCACTATCATGGCCATCTTTATCATATATAGTGATATAGACATTTGCATCAGTTCCTGCCGCAATTCGGGTTCCGGTAGTTATTTCAATCCGATAATTAACTTCCCCTATATTATCATTTTCACCATTGCCTGGTTCGGTTACTTCAATGCTTACTGATTCGCTATCCTCTCCACCCCTACCATCACTCACTGTACAGCTAATGTTATAAGTGCCGGCAGTATCGGGGGCGTTCCAGTTTAAAGATGAACTCTCTTCTTGAATAATCTCTCCATTTACTGACCAGCTAAAAGTAAAAGTCTCTGTATCCTGATCACTGGCACTACAGGTAATGGTTACAGCTTGATTTACTTCTACAGAATTTTGACTGGCATCAAGTGAGGAAATTACCGGGGGATTATTATCCGGTCCTCCCTCGTTATCGATAGAGGCATTCACTTCTAACTGATAATCTCCTTCTCCTGAAGAAAGAGATACCTTGATATACCAGGTACCGGTGGAGTCAGCTACATAGTCTAGGATTTTAATCTCTCTCTGGGTGATAGAAGAGCCTCGAGAGTTGTGGTTAGGATTCCATAAAGAGATGCTATATTGAGCATTACCCGGAATAGTAAGCTGAAGGGTAATTTGCTGGCCTTCTTCCAGGTCTATACTGAAGTAGTCAACATTATCCCCTGCCTTTAGCAATCCGGTAATAGTACCGGTAGATATCGGAATGGCTCCTTGATAAGAATCTCCGGCATCCTGCCCGCTTTCTGCATCATTTTGGTCTTGAATATCAATGGCTAACTGATAATCTCCTTCACCTGAAGAAAGAGATACCTTGATATACCAGGTACCGGTGGAGTCAGCAACATAATCCAAGGTTTTCATTCCTCCTTGGGTGGTAACAGAACCTCGGTCATAGTGAGTAGTGGGAGTTAGTAATGAAATTCCGTAACTAGCATTTCCTGGAATAGTAAGCTGAAGGGTAATTTGCTGTCCTTCTTCTAAATCTATACTGTAGTAGTCACATTCATCCCCAGCTTTTAAGAATCCAGTAATAGTACCAGGAGAGACAGGTATAGCTTCTTGAGTAGATTTTCCGGCATCCTGTCCGCTTGCCGCATCATTCTGATCCTGAATATCAATTGACAACTGATAATCACCTTCTCCAGAGGAACGAGTTATTCTGATATACCAGGTGCCAGTAGAGTCGGCTACATAATCCAAGGTTTTCATTCCTCCTTGGGTGGTAACAGAACCTCGGTCATAGTGAGTAGTGGGAGTTAGTAATGAAATTCCGTAACTAGCATTTCCTGGAATAGTAAGCTGAAGGGTAATTTGCTGTCCTTCTTCTAAATCTATACTGTAGTAGTCACATTCATCCCCAGCTTTTAAGAATCCAGTAATAGTACCAGGAGAGACAGGTATAGCTTCTTGAGTAGATTTTCCGGCATCCTGTCCGCTTGCCGCATCATTCTGATCCTGAATATCAATTGACAACTGATAATCACCTTCTCCAGAGGAACGAGTTATTCTGATATACCAGGTGCCAGTAGAGTCGGCTACATAATCCAAGGTTTTCATTCCTCCTTGGGTGGTAACAGAACCTCGGTCATAGTGAGTAGTGGGAGTTAGTAATGAAATTCCGTAAC
>PFIP01000156.1 GCA_002782675.1 Candidatus Infernicultor aquiphilus | reverse complement strand
TAGGGGTTCGATTCATCGAACCCGCAAGGAATTGGGGCGGATAAATCCGCCCCCTACGAGAATAAAATAATGAAAAAAAGAGAAAAATAGGATAAGAAATAAAAGGATTCAACGAACGACGAAATACGAAAATAATGAGGGGGTGAAATTAAATTTAATGCAAAAAATAAGAATTCGCTTGCAAGCATATGATCACAGAATATTAGATAATTCTACATTGAAAATAATAGATACTGTAAAAAAAATTGGAGGAAAATTTTCTGGTCCTATACCTTTACCAACAGAGATAAATAAGTATTGTGTTTTACGTTCACCACATGTAGATAAAAAATCGAGGGAAGAGTTCGAAATGAGAACTCATAAGAGATTAATTGATATTTTAGAACCTTCCACTAAGACCATAGAGGCACTGATGCATCTTGATTTGCCATCAGGAGTAGACATTGAGATTAAAACTTTGGAATAGAAAATAAATAAGGTAAACCAGAAGATTTTACTCTTATAATTGTTTGAGGGAAGCATATTAGATAAATTAAATTAAAAATATTTATTAAATCGAAAAAGTTGAATTGTTTTAATGGTTAATGTTATTATATATAAATTATATTAATAAAAATATTAGGCCCGGGGGTGGAAGTACAAATGGGAGCAGGAATATTAGGAGAAAAGATAGGAATGACCAGAATATTTACTAAGAATGGAGAGTCTATTCCGGTAACTGTAATTTTAGCTGGTCCTTGTCGAGTGATTCAGCGAAAAAATTTAGAAAAAGATGGTTATAATGCAGTACAGTTGGGTTTTAAGGAAGTAAACAAAAAAAAAGTTTCTAAACCTATAATTGGTCATTTTAATAAATTTAAAGTTGAACCTCTAAAATATATGAGGGAGTTTAAAGTTGATGATTCTAATAAATATTCATCTGGAATGGAAGTAAAAGTTGATATTTTTAAAGAAGGAGATAAAGTAGATATTATAAGTATATCTAAAGGTAAAGGATTTGCGGGTGCAATAAAAAGGCATCATTTTTCAGGTGGACCAAAGACCCATGGCCAAAAGGAATATTTTAGATCTGTTGGCTCAATGGGTGCTACAGATGCGGCTCGAGTATTTAAAGGAAAAAAGTTGCCAGGGCATATGGGAAGTGACAGAGTAAGTATGAAAAATATAAAAGTAGTAAAAGTTGACCTGGGAAGAAATTTAATTTTAGTAAAAGGTTCAGTTCCCGGTGCAAAAGGAACCATGGTTATAATTAATAAAATAGTATAATTTGAAGTATATTTTAAGGTATAGGAATTTCAATAATTCCTATACCTTAAATAAGGAAGATGATTTATTATGAAGAATATTAAAGATAAGATATTCAAGGGTGTAATAAATATTGCGGTGAGGGCGAATTAAGGGGTTTTCAAGGGGAAGAATTCCCCTTGAATATCTTACCAGGGAAGGAGGATTAGTTATGATTGACCTGCCGGTTCAAAATATTAAAGGAGAAAATATAGGAGAAATTTCCCTAAGAGATGATATTTTCAATACTAAAATAAACAAATATCTTGTTCATCAAGTAGTTAAGCATTATTTAGCTAACAAGAGAAGAGGGACTGCTTCCACAAAAAATAGGAGCGAAGTAAGAGGTGGAGGAGTTAAACCCTGGAAACAAAAGGGAACTGGAAGGGCTAGAGCAGGAACGAACCGTTCACCTATTTGGGTAGGAGGCGGAATAGTATTTGGACCTGCTCCCAGAGATTATTCCTTTTCTTTATCTAAAAAAATGAAGGTTGTTGCTCTAAATTCAGTGCTTTCAGATAAAGTAAAAAATAAAGAATTTATAATTATAGATAAATTATTTTTAGAAGAAAATAAAACCAAGAGGATGGTAGAAATTTTAAAAAATTTGCAAGCCTCCAAAAAACCATTAATAATAATTGAAAAAGAGGATAATGGTATAGCACAAGCAGTAAGAAATATTAAGGGAGCAAAGGTTTTACCTGTATCTAAAATAAATACCTATGATCTTATAAATCAAGGAAAAATAATAATTACCAAAGACGCTTTACAGCGAATAGAGGGGGTGTTAATATAAAATGCCTTCAAATAGAGATATTATATTACAACCAGTAATTTCAGAAAAAAGCGTGAGATTAAAAGAGCAAAATAAATATGTATTTAAAGTAGATTGGAATGCTAATAGTACTGAAATTGGAAAATCTATTGAAGAAAGATTTAAAACTAAAGTTGTAAAAGTAAATATTATAAAGATGCCAGGTAAAAAGAAGAGCTTAGGAAGATATTCTGGCAAAACTGCACATTGGAAGAAAGCAATAGTTACCTTAAAAAAGGGTGAAAAAATTAAAGAATTGGAAAATATTTAGATCTTAAAAATATTTTTTAAGAAAGGTGTAGATTAAAATGGCAGAGATTAAAAAATATAAACCTACTTCTCCCGGGAGAAGATTTATGACCGTTTCTACTTTTGATGAAATAACTACTGATAAGCCAAATAAATCTTTAACCGTAGGTCTTAAAAAAAATGGTGGAAGAAATAATCGAGGTAGACTTACGGTACGACATCAAGGTGGAGGGAGTAAGAGAAAATACAGAATAATTGATTTTAGAAGAAAGAAATCAGAAATTCCAGCCAAAGTGTCTAGTATTGAATACGATCCTAATCGTTCAGCGAGGATTGCTTTGCTTAAATATTATGATGGAGAAAAGGCCTATATCTTGTGTCCAGAAAAATTAAAGGTAGGAGATATAATTATATCTGGAAAAGAAGCAGACATAAAGGTGGGAAATACGAAATTCTTAAAAGACATTCCTACCGGTACCTTAATTCATAATATAGAATTAAACCCAGGGCAAGGTGGTAAATTAGTTCGTTCAGCTGGAGTAGTGGCTCAGCTTATGGCTAAAGAAGGAAAATATGCCCACATCAGATTGCCTTCTGGAGAGGTAAGATTAATAAATTTAGAGTGTAAAGCTAGCATTGGGCAAATTGGTAATCTCGCTCATGGAAATTTATCTATTGGTAAAGCAGGTAAAAGCAGATGGTTAGGGATAAGACCAACCGTGAGAGGTGTAGCTATGAATCCTATTGATCATCCAATGGGAGGAGGAGAAGGAAAGAGTTCAGGAGGTAGACATCCATGTTCTCCAACTGGTGTACTTTCTAAAGGATATCGTACTAGAAAAAAGAACAAACTTTCTGATAAATATATTGTTAAAAGAAAAACAAAAAAATAGTTAATAAGGGAGGCAATTATTATAAATGTCTAGATCTTTAAAAAAAGGACCTTATATAGATGAAAAATTATTAAATAAAATTAAAGAATTAAATCGGAAGAGAATAAAATCAATAATTAAAACTTGGTCTAGAAGTTCAACCATTTTTCCGCTAATGGTTGGACATACCATCGCTGTACATAATGGTAAAAGGCATATACCAGTCTATATTACAGAAAATATGGTAGGCCATAAATTAGGAGAATTTTCTCCTACCAGAATTTTTAGAGGGCATGGTGCTCATACAGAAAGATCAACTGCATTAAAGTAGATGTAGACAATAATATTAAATCATAAAAATTTTCTAAATATATTTTATGTTTTAAAATAAGGTAAAAATAATTTTATTTTAATTTATAAAAATTATAAAATAATAAATTATTAATCTTTGAAAAACAAATAAAATTGAATTAGGAGGAAAGTAATGAGTATAAAAGCAATAGGAAAATATTTACCCATATCTGCTCGGAAAGGAAGACAGGCTGTAGATATTATTCGGGGTAAAAATGCTAATGAAGCTCTCTTAGCTATAAAGTTTCTTCCTAACCGTTCAGCTAAAATGGTATATAATGTTTTAAAATCTGCAATTTATAATGCGCAAAATAATAAGGATATAAAAGTAGAAGATTTATATGTATCCGAAGCCTTTGTTAATGAAGGGCCAACGATGAAAAGATTTAAACCAAGGGCAATGGGAAGAGCAAGTAGAATAAGAAAAAGGAGTAGCCATGTTACCATTATAGTTGATAATAAAGGGGAGGGGAAATAATTGGGACAAAAAGTACATCCAAAAGGGTTAAGAATTGGAATTATAAAAAGTTGGGATGTTAAATGGTTTGCTAAAAAAGGATATGCAAAAAATATTTACGAGGATTATATAATAAGAAGGTATATTAAAAATCGTTTAAAACATGCCGGGATCTCTTGGATAGAAATTGAACGTATAGCTAATCGAATAAGAGTAACTATTAATTGTTCAAGACCAGGTATTGTGATAGGTAGAAAAGGAGCAGAGGTTACTAAATTAAAAGAAGAGATGTCTAAATTTATAAAAGGTGATTTACAAATTAAAATTATGGAGGTAAAAACACCCGAATTAGATGCTCAATTAGTTGCCGAGAATATTGCCGAACAATTAGAAAGAAAAAGTTCTTCTAAAAGAGCAATGAAACAAGCAACCAGTCGATCTATGAAAATGGGTGCGGAAGGAATAAAGATATCTTGTTCAGGTAGAATAGGTGGGGCTGAAATTGCAAGAACAGAGTGGCATCTAGAGGGAAGACTACCTCTTCATACTTTACGAGCAGATATAGATTATGGTTTTGCTGAAGCTAATACAACTTATGGCAAAATAGGCGTTAAGGCATGGATTTTTCGCGGGGAAGTGCTTCCTATAAAAGACAAAGAAAAAATTAGCCTAAAACCAGGGACCAAGGTTTTAACTAGTGAGAAGGCAGAAGAATCAAGTGGAGAAGGAGTACGGAAAGATGTTACAACCAACTAGGACAAAATATCGCAAAACACAAAGGGGAAGAATGAAAGGATGCGCTAATAAAGGAAATTATCTTGCTTTTGGTGATTTTGGTTTACAGGCGTTAGAGAGTCATTGGATAACCAGTGCTCAGATAGAAGCAGCAAGAGTTGCCATTACCCATGCTATGAAAAGGGGTGGAAAGGTTTGGGTAAGAATATTTCCTGATAAATCAGTGACTAAAAAACCAGCAGAAACTAGAATGGGTAAAGGAAAAGGAGCACCAGATCATTGGGTAGCAGTAGTAAAATCTGGAAGGATTTTATTTGAATTAGGAGGAGGAGTTGAAGAAAATTTAGCTAAAGAAGCAATACGTTTAGCTGCCCATAAATTACCAATTAAAACTCGTTTTCTTTCCAGAAAAGAACAGGTGGTGGGATAAATGAAATCAAGTGAATTAAGAGATTTGTCAATAGAAGAACTGCAAAAGAAATTAATCGATTTTAAAGATGAATTATTTAGTCTGAGATTTCAAGTTGTTACCGGACAATTAGGTAATCCTATGAGAATAAAGGAAGTAAGACATAATTTTGCAAGAGTAAAGACCATTTTAAAAGAAATTGAGTTGCAAAAAAAAGATCAGATTGAGTTAAAAGGAGAGCCAAATGCAGACCGAAAGAAAAATTAAAACCAAAATAGGCAAAGTTATAAGTAATAAGATGGAAAAGAGTGTGGTGGTAAGGGTTGAATACTTGGTTTCGCATCTTATTTACAAAAAAAGGATAAAGAAGTCAAATAAATTTATGGCACATGATGAAAAAAATGTATGTAATATTGGTGATAAAGTAAAGATTGCTGAAACACGTCCCTTAAGTAAAAGAAAAAGGTGGAAAATAACAGAGATATTAGAAAAATCGAAATAAAATAATTTAGACCATATAAAATGATAAAGAGAGAAGGTAGCTAAGATGATACAGATGCAAACTCGTTTATTTGTAGCAGATAATTCAGGTGCAAAAGAAATAATGTGTATAAAAGTTTTAGGTGGTTCTCGCCGAAGATATGCTAGAATAGGAGACATTATTGTTGCCTCAGTAAAGGAGGCAGCAGTGGGAGGAACATGTAAAAAGGGTGAAGTTGTAAAAGCAGTTATTGTGAGAACAAAGAAAGAACTTGGTCGTGTGGATGGTTCTTATATTAGATTTGATGATAATGCAGCAGTAGTTATTAATGATCAGAATGAGCCGGTAGGTACTAGAATATTTGGACCAGTTGCCCGGGAATTAAGAAATAAAAATTTTATGAAGATAATCTCATTAGCTTCTGAAGTAGTATAAAGTAAAGGGAGGGATAGTGATTTGATGAATAATAAAATGAGTTTTAAAAAAGGTGATTATGTGTTGGTTATTAGTGGAGATGATAAAGGGAAAAAAGGTAAAATTGTTAGTATTTTCCCTAAAAAAATGCAAGTAATAGTTGAAAGTGTTAATTTTTTAAAAAAGCACACTAAACCTACCCAAAATGTTCCCCAAGGGGGAGTAATTAAGCAAGAAGGTGCGTTACATATTTCTAATATCAAATTAATTTGTAATAAATGTAATAAACCTACTACTGTAAAAAGAGAAAAAATTAAAGAGGGCAAAAGAGTAAGAGTGTGTAAAAAGTGCAAAGAAATAATAGATAAGGTTTAGGAGGTTAAATTATGCCCCGATTAAAAGATAAATACTTTAAACAAGTTGTTCCAGAGATGATGAATAAATTTAAATATAAGAATGTAATGGCGGTGCCCAGAATAAGGAAGGTAGTAATAAATATAGGTTTAGGGAGTGCCATTAAAGACTCAAAAATTATGGATGAAGCAGCAAAAGAATTAGCGATTATAAGCGGTCAAAAGCCTATTATTACTCGCGCAAAAAAATCTATATCTAACTTCGGAGTTAGAAAAGATATGCCGGTAGGCTGTAAAGTAACTTTGCATCATAATAGAATGTATGAATTTTTAGATAAATTTATTAATGTAGCTCTCGCCAGGATTCGAGATTTTAGAGGTACCCCTTCAGATTCTTTTGATGGAAGGGGGAATTATACTATAGGGGTAAAGGAGCAGTTAATTTTTCCTGAGATAGATTTTGATCAAGTAACTAATACTTTAGGAATGAATATTACTATTGTAACTAGTGCATTAAACGATGAAGAAGGAAAAGTTCTTTTAGAGTTAATGGGTATGCCTTTTAAAAAGTGATTTATATCGCGTATCGCGTTTTAGCGGATAGCGTTTAGCGTATAGTATAATATTTTAGTATCCAGTATCGAGTATTGAGTATTGAGTAAAGATTACGTA
>PFIP01000018.1 GCA_002782675.1 Candidatus Infernicultor aquiphilus | reverse complement strand
TTAACCAAGTCGACCTGTACCGGTTCAAGGGTCTTTAAGAGAACAGACAATAGGAGTAGTATTATGGGGAACGTAGGGAATAGAGAGCCTGCGACAGCCCCGACCGGGAGTTTGACGCCTGGGCAAAGTGATATAACCCTGCAGTTCTAATTTGGAAAGGAGAGTGCGGCAGGCCATATCTTTAATCTGGCCATTGGCAGCACGCCAATTCCACAGAAGGCACAACTCTTTGGAAAGCCAGGTGCGATTTCGGGATGGGTTGGCTTCGATCAGCCGCCGAACTAATTCGATATCATCCTTGATTATTTTCCGCCCTTCCCGAGTCATTGTCTTATCCATAATTTTATGCTATCATAAAAACAAGATGGAGTCCAGTGGAATATCACAAATTTATTAACTTTTTTCTCAATTCTGACAAAAATCTCAAATGTAAATCTCAACCTCAAAACCTCAAAAAAAATTTGACAGCTTGGGGGGGGTGATATACTATAAATTAAGATTTTGGAAAAACTAAACTATTACAAAATAATAATAGGAGAAGTGATGGAGGATGGCTTAGTGATAATTGCTGGCCCCAATAAAGGTGAAGAGCTTTCTATGGTTATAGATAAATTGGAAAAGTTAGGAAATAACCTGATATTGATTGATGGAGCTATAAATCGAATTGTTCCTTTAATGAAGACAGATGCTTTAATACTTACTACCGGGGCAGCAAGAAATATTAATATAGATTTTTTGATAAAAGAGATTCAATATATTTCTTATCTATTTGAGTTACCTAAAATAGAGAAGAAAGATTTAATGAATTTAAAGAATATAGAGCAAAAAGTTATTACTTTAATTCAAAAGGATTGTTCTAAAAAGTATTTAAAAACAAATTCATTAATTAGCTTATCTGATATTCAAGAGCTTATTAATAGATTAAATGAGGAAACTCAGCTGATTTTTATTCCAGGGGTTTTAACTGAATTTGCTTTAAATGAACTGATAAAAAAAGAAGTAAAATTATTGAAAGAAAAAAATATTATTATTCCAAATCCCACACATCTTCTTGTAGGTAGCAATACAATTTTTTTAATGGATACTCTACTTAAAATAAAAAAACTTAGAATAAATTTAAAGACAATAAAAACCATACCTATTTTAGCAATTACTGTTAATCCTTTTTATCCTTTATATAGATATGAAAATAGTAGATATGAGAAAAGTTGGGTAAATAGAGAGGAGCTTTATAATAAAGTTAAATCTATTGTTAGTATTCCAGTTATTGACATTGTTAGAGAAGGAGGTAATATTCTATTTGATATTATAAGAAAAGAATTTAATCTTAATTAGAAATGAAGAGTTGATTAAAAATAAAAATAGAAGGAGGAGATCGTATGGAAAAATTAATCGAAGTGCGTTGGCATGGAAGAGGTGGACAGGGCGCAGTTACTGCCTCCAAATTACTGGCTACTTCTGCTCTTGCCGAAGATAAATATATTCAGGCTTTTCCTGAATATGGACCAGAGAGGATGGGTGCTCCCATCCAATCTTTTACCCGTATAAGTAAAACTCCTATTAAAATCCACTGTCATGTTACCCATCCCAACATAGTAGTAGTATTAGATTCTACTTTATTGAGGGCAGTAGATGTAACTGAAGGTTTAACCGAAGATGGGGTTTTAATCATAAATACTGAGGAATCAGCTGCTGAGATAAGAAAAAAATTAAATCTAAAAGGTAGAAAGGTATATACCGTAGATGCCAGTAAGATTGCCCAAGAGACTATAGGAAAACCTTTACCTAATACTCCCTTAATTGGTGCCTTAATAAAGGCCACTGGATTATTAACTTTGAATAATGTCTTAGCTGATATCGAGGATAAATTTAAAAAGAAATTTAGTTCTAAAATAGTAGAAGGTAATATTAATGCAATCAAAAGAGCCTATCAGGAGGTGAAGGGTGAATGAGTGATATCAAGAAATTAGGATGGAAAGAGATTCCTGAGGGAGGATTAATTGCCAAAGCGGGGAATTCAGCTACTTACGAAACTGGTTCCTGGAGATCTGTTAGACCGGTGAGAGATGAGGAGAAGTGTACAAATTGTTTGATCTGTTGGGTCTATTGTCCCGATTGTTCCATATTAGTTTCGGATGGAAAGATAAAAGGTATTGATTATTCTCACTGCAAAGGCTGTGGGATATGTGCGACAGAGTGTCCGGTCAAAGCCATCAAAATGATAAATGAAAAAGAATTTACCGATTAGAAAGGAGGAGAAATATGAATAATAAAATGACTGCAATAACCGGGAATGAAGCTGTAGCTTATGCTATTAAACAGATAAATCCTGATGTAATGGCTGCCTATCCCATCACTCCCCAAACAGATATAGTGGAAAAATATTCTGAATATGTAGCTGATGGATTAGTAAATACTGAATTTATTACCGTAGAGAGTGAACATAGCGCTATGAGTGCCTGTGTAGGAGCAGCTGCTGCCGGAGGTAGAGTAATGACTGCTACTTCAGCCAATGGTCTGGCTTTAATGTTTGAAATACTTTATGTGGCTTCTTCTAATAGATTGCCAATTATTATGCCAATGGTAAATAGAGCTTTATCTGGTCCTATTAATATTCATTGTGATCATGGTGATAGTATGGCTGCTCGAGATTCGAGTTGGATTCAAATCTATTCCGAAAATGTCCAGGAGGCTTATGATAATACTATACAGGCAGTGAGAATTGCCGAACATATGGAAGTTCGTTTACCTATAATGGTAATGTTTGATGGGTTTATTACCAGTCATGGAATAGAATGTGTGGAACTTTTAGAGGATAATAAAGTAGCTAAATTTGTAGGGAAATATCCTCCCCGTTATCCCTTATTAGATATAGATCATCCGGTAACTTATGGTCCTTTAGATCTTTATGATTACTATTTTGAACATAAAAGACAACAAATCGAGGCAATGAGGAAGGCCAAAAAAGTGGTTTTGGAAATAGGTAAAGAATTTAAAAAAGCCTTTGGTAGAGAATATAAATTATTTGAAGAATATCGGCTTTCTGATGCGGAGAGGGCTATCGTAGTGCTTTCTTCCACAGCCGGGACGGCAAAAGAAGTGGTAGATGAACTAAGAACTAAAGGAGAAAAAGTTGGTTTATTAAAATTAAGACTATTCAGACCCTTTCCTTACAAGGAAATTGCCCAAACTCTTTCTCATTTAAAAGCAATCGCCATACTAGATCGTTCTGCTTCTTTTGGTGCCTTTGGAGGGCCACTCTTTACCGAAATTAGGTCTGCCCTTTTAGAAGCAGACAAGATCCCTCACAATGTTAATTATATCTATGGTCTGGGAGGTAGGGATATCAATCAGACTGATATAGCTTCTATCTATGCTGATTTAGAGAAGATAGTAAAAACCAGCAGAGTTGAAGAACGAGTAAAATACTTTGGTGTAAGAGAATAGGGAGGTGTTAATCAATGGCAAATCTTAAAGAATTATCCAAGAAAGAAGAAATATTGAGTGGAGGGCATCGGCTTTGTGCTGGTTGTGGGGCTTCTATTGTGGTAAGACAGGTACTTTCTGCTTTAGATGATCCGGTGGTAGTGGCTAATGCTACTGGTTGTTTAGAAGTAGCTACTACCATATACCCTTATACTAGCTGGAAATCTTCATTTATTCATAATGCTTTTGAAAATGCAGCAGCTACCATAAGTGGAACAGAAGCCATGTTTAAGTCATTAAAAAGGCAAGGAAAGATTGATAAAGAGATTAAATTTATTGCTTTTGGAGGAGATGGAGGTACTTACGATATAGGGCTGCAATCTCTATCTGGCGCATTAGAGAGAGGACATAATTTTGTCTATGTCTGTTATGATAACGAAGGCTATATGAATACCGGAATTCAAAGATCAAGTGCTACACCTCGAGGGGCTTGGACCACTACTACTCCTGCAGGAAAAGTTATTCCAGGGAAGGCTCAATATCATAAAAATCTTACTGAAATAGTTGCTGCCCACAATATTCCTTATGTAGCTCAAGCTAACCCTTGGAGATGGAATGACCTTATAGAAAAAGCCCGTAAGGCTTTCTATACCGATGGACCAGCTTTCATTAATGTCTTATCTCCTTGCCCACGTGGATGGAGATTTGATTCTAAAGATACTGTTAAAATATCCAAACTTGCAGTACAGACCAATTTTTGGCCTTTATATGAGGTAGAGAATGGAGTATGGAAATTAAATTATAGGCCCAAAGAAAGAAAACCTATCAAAGAGTGGATGGAAGCCCAGGGTAGGTATAGACATCTCTTTAGATCAGAGAATGAGCATATCATCAAAGAGATTCAAGAAGAGATAGATAAAAATTGGGAGAAGCTACTGGTTAAATGTGGAGAAAAATAAGTTTTTCATTGATTAGTAATTTTTCGTAAAGTTTTTAAAGGATTAAATAAGATACCGCAAATGTTTAAAGCATTTACGGTATCTTTAAAAGAAGTAGTTAATTATTTTTATAAAATAGCACAAAAAACAATTAAGCTTTTCAGATTTTTATTCCTGCTTTAAAAATTAAGAAAATTCCCAGGAAATATACTAAAAAAATTAACCAGGCCGCTATCTCTAAACTAAATACCGTTCTTTTAGGTTTATATACCACACTGCCAATAACAATGCTGGTGAGAATTATAGCCATTAAAGCACTAATAATATGCTGGGGTGAGACTACACTTAAAATTGGTGGACCATCATAAAATATGTCTGAGAAGAAGGGTATGGTCATATCAAGAATATTCGCTCCCAGGACAATGCCTACTGCAAGGTCATAAGCCTTTATTCTAATAGCTGCAAGGGCGGTAACTAATTCTGGTAAAGAAGTAATAATGGCTAACATTACAGTGCCATAAAAGTTGTTCCCTATCCGGTAAGGTCAGCTAAACTATTGCTTACTTGTGCTAACTTCATGGCAGTAAAGATTATTATTATGGCTGCTATTAAAAATTTGATGTTGGTTAAGGGCAAAGAGTAAGCAGTATAATTTTTTTCAGGAACTCCCAGAACATCATCTGGTTTAGTTTTTTTACTATATTTGAATATTACTACAATACCTAAAAAGTACAGAATGATTAAAATTAGGGAGTCTATGCCAACTCCCACCAAGAGAAACGATGGTTTTAATAACATACTCAAGGCAGCAATTGCACATAGAAATATTCCTAAAATGGCAGTTAGGATTTGGCCGGCAGATACTTCTATAAGAAGCGGACCAGGTCCATGAGCAAAGTCTGCTATGGCAATAATTGTTAGATTAAACATAATACTGCCGAAGACGTTTCCAATAGCTAAATCGGGGGCATTGATCCAGGCAGCACCGGAACTTGAAGTGATTTCAGGAAGAGAGGTAGCTAAGGGCATTAATGCAGCTCCAATCCAGACCCTTCCTAATCCGGTCTTTTCAGCAATTATATCTCCACAGCGGGTCAGTTTAGTTCCGGTAAAAATGATTATTAGTGCGCAAATTAAAAATAAGAGCCATAAGTTGAGCAAATTTATTACATTCCTCCTGAAGCTAAAAGTATTTTATTTTTACAAAATTTATTATAATGCAAGAATAAAATATCTATATATTTTAGAAAATTATAACACTTCTTTAAAGGGCAATCAATCAAAATCAGTATATCAAAATCAGTATCTCGTATCTCGTGAATCGTATATCGTAAAAAAGAATTCAGGAGCCAGGAGCCAGAATACAATATAGTATATAGAATAAATTAGAATATACCGATTCTTCATTCCCTCTCCCCCTTCACCTAAATCCTAATTTCTTTAACGCAATAGGCAATAGGCAATACGCAATACGCAATACGAATATACTATTCCCTAACGACAATTATAATTGGCAAATTACTATATTGCTTAATCGGTCAATTGTAATCGCTTACACCTTATATCTTGCATCCTTTTATTGTATCTCGCATATTGTGGTTTTAATCGGAGAATTGGCAAATCGGAGAATTGGTGAATTAATTTATAGTTGGTAAAATTTTAAAAAAAAATTAAAATTTATGCAGGAATTTTATATTTTTTGTAGAATATAATATATAGAGAAAAAGAAAAATCTTAAAATTAGAAGCAAAATATGTTAAAATACAAAAAAAAGAGGGATAAAAATGATTAGGGTAAAAATTTCTGGAGTAGCCATAGACCCGGTGACGAAAGGTTTTGTGGTAATTTTAAAAGATGAAACTGAGACAAGGTGGCTTCCTATTTGGATAGGACCTTATGAAGCGAAGATGATTTCTTTAGCTTTAGAAAAAATTAAGCCAATAAGACCTTTACCCCATGATTTAATAAAAAATATCTTAGACTCCTTATCTATGATTGTTACCAGAGTAGTAATTAGTAATATTAAAGAAAACACCTATTTTGCCATTATCAAATTAAGATTAGATCATACAGAAAAAGAAATTGATGCCAGACCAAGTGATGCTATTGCTTTAGCTTTAAGAACAAATGCCCCAATTTATGTAACTGAAGAAGTTTTAGATAAAGCTTCCATAGAGAAGATTGGTTTAGAAGATGAAAAGGGAATGAAACTTACCGAATTACGAGAAAAAATGCAAAAAGCAGTAGAGGTAGAAAATTATGAAGAAGCAGCCAAATTGCGGGACCAGATTAGAAGCTTAGAGAAAAAACAAAAATATTAAAATATTAAAAATGTTAGATGAAAGAGAGAAGTAAGATATGAGAAAAGATCAAAAATTTTATCGTAATGTTTTAAAAGAATTAAAACCGTATGACCCTCACGAAGTACCTTATAAAGTAAAACTAAATGCCAACGAAAATCCTTATGGTTTACCAGAAGATATTATTAAAAAAATACTTAGTAAAGCTAAAAACTTGGAATATTCCCGTTATCCCAATGCTAATTCTGTGAAATTAAGTGAAACTGTTGCCTCTTTTTGGGGTTTGAACCGGAGTAATATAGTTATAGGAAATGGTTCTGACGAACTTATTGATTATTTAATTAAGGCTTTCTCCGAAAAAGGAAGAAGAATTATTACCTCCGTGCCTTCTTTTGCCATGTATAAAATTTATTCGCTTATTAATGATGCTAACTTCGTAGAAATTCCTTTAGAGCAGAATAATTTTAGTTTAAATAAAGATAAGATATTAGAGGAAGCAAAAA
>PFIP01000075.1 GCA_002782675.1 Candidatus Infernicultor aquiphilus | reverse complement strand
TTGACTTTTTCCAATATTTTGATATATTTGTAGACAGAATATAAATATATTAAGGGCAAAAAAATAAAGAGATTTTTATTAATAATTATAGCAGATGCATATATATATTATATGTAATTTTTAATTATAGAGGAGAGATAAATAAATATGAATCAACAAAAAACAACTTTGGATAAACCTCCGCAGCGAAAGAAAAATGGTAAAGACCGCACAAAAGTTTTAGGTCCGGTGCCTGATCTGGAAGAATATGTTCGCCCGGACTGGTGGAGTCGCATCTTTAATTACCTTTACTTGAGGACTGATGCCGACATAATAAATGACCTGAATATAACTTCTCACGAAATTGACTTATTTTTAGAAATTCTTAACCTCTCACCAGATGACAAAATTCTTGACTTATGTTGTGGACAGGGTAGACATTCCCTCGAACTAGCTAGAAGAAATTTTAAAAATATTGAAGGATTAGACCGCTCCCATTATCTCATCCAAAAAGCCAAAACAACTGCAAGAAAAGAAGATTTAAATATTAGATTTAGAGAAGGTGATGCTCGTAAAATCCCCTCCTCGACCGATTCCTTTGATTTGGTAATGATATTAGGAAATAGTTTTGGCTATTTCGAGACTACCCAGGATGATTTAAGAGTACTAAAGGAAGTTTTTAGAGTTTTAAAACCTTGGGGAAAGATTCTTATTGAGGTCACTGATGGAGATTACTTAAGGAATAATTTTCAGGCCAGGTCTTGGGAGTGGATGGATAAAAAACATTTTGTTTGCAGAGAACGCTCACTTTCTCTTGATAAACAACGTTTAATATCAAGAGAAGTTATTACTCACACCGAAAAAGGTGTTATAGCAGATCAATTCTACGCTGAAAGGCTCTACTCTAAAGAAAATTTAACCCGAATCTTGGAAACAGCAGGTTTCAGTAATATAACTTTTCAAGGGCAAATTTCTCCTGATTCCAAGCGAAATCAAGATTTAGGTATGATGGAAAAATGCCTAATTGTTACCGCAGTAGAAAAAAAACTATGGACTCCGGTTAAAATTAAATTAAAAAAAGAAACCAAGAATGTGGCAGTAATTTTAGGAGATCCTAATAAACCAGACCTTTTAAAACCTTCTACCGTCTTTGATGACGATGATTTTTACACTATAGATCAGTTAAAAGCAGGATTAAGAGAACTAAAAGATTTTCAATTTGTCTACCTGAATAGCCACGATACTTTGATTCAGGAATTAACCAAATTGAAAGGAAAAATTGATTTTGCTTTTAACCTCTGTGATGAAGGTTATAATAATGATGCACAAAAAGAGCTTCATATACCCTCCTTATTGGAAATGCTCAGCATTTCTTACACTGGCTCAGGACCCCAATGTCTGGCCTACTGTTATGATAAATCATTAGTACGTGGAATTGCCAGAGAAATGGGAATCCCAGTACCCGAAGCTTTCTTTGTTAAGCCCGAAGATATTACTTTTGGATTACCCTTTAATTTCCCGGTAATGGTAAAACCTAATTTCGGTGACTCCAGCTTTGGAATTACACAAAGGAGTGTGGCAAATAGTTTTGAAGAATTAGTAAACGCTATTTCAGAGATCAGGGAAAAATTTGGCTATGAGAAACCTATTCTGGTGGAAGAATTTCTTACCGGAAAAGACCTTAGCGTGGGGATAATAGGGAATCCCCCTGAATCTTATACCGTATTGCCTCTGATTATGACTGATTATTCCTCACTGCCAGAAAATTTACCCAAAATTTGCGGATATGAGTCTAAGTGGCTTCCGGATACACCCTACTGGAATATAAAATCTATTCCCGCTAACCTTCCCGAAAATGTAGAAAAATTTATTATAGAATGCTGTTTAAAGTTATCGGAGAGATTAGAATGTAGAGATTACTGTCGATTTGACTGGAGACTCGATGCTAATGGTAACCCAAAACTCCTGGAAGTAAATCCCAACCCAGGTTGGTGCTGGGATGGTCATCTGGCCAAGATGGCAGAGATTGCTAATATACCTTACATAGAAATGTTAAAAACAATTCTACAAGCAACTGAGCAACGGATAGGTAAGACAAATACAAACCATAATTAATAAAATACATAGGATATGTCCTTCGTATCAACCTTGGGAGTTAACGAAGTCACTATGGGCAATTTGGGTAAAGCCTGGTGAACTAAGTGACCCCTATTGGTCGAAATCAGAAGCTTGTTTCTTTACAAACCACCTCTTTGATTGTTGGTCTTTAATGTCAAATTGTGGGTTGCGGATTGTTTTTTATAAAAAATCCTTTTATTATTTATCTAAAAGTTTTGATTCATAGGAAGTTTTATTCTGTTTTTTATCTTGATATCTTTCTAAAGCTAACTGAATTAATCGATCAATCAACTTCGAATAAGAGACACCACTTGCTTCCCATAGGCGAGGATACATACTAACTGAAGTAAAGCCGGGAATCGTGTTAATTTCATTAAGATATATTTTATTTTCCTTTTTAGTTACAAAAAAGTCTACCCGAGCCATTCCTGCGGCATCAATGGCCTGAAAAGCGCAAAGAGCAATCTTTCGAACTTTTTCAGATACTTCTTCGGGTAAATCTGCCGGAATAATTAATTGGGTGGCCTGGTCAATATATTTTGAATCATAATCATAAAACTCCCCGGCTGGTTTGACTTCACCCACTACCGAAGTTTGGGGTTCATCATTTCCTAAAACGCTACATTCTATCTCTCTTGCTCCTTCTAATCCCTCTTCAATCAAAATCTTTCTATCATAAGAAGAAGCTAAATCTAGGGCTTTTTCCAATTCTTCTTTGCGGTGAACTTTGGTTATTCCTACGCTTGAACCTAAATTGGTGGGTTTTACAAAAAGAGGAAATTCAAAAGTGTTTTGAATTAAGGATAATATTTCTTCTTTATCTTTCTGCCAATCTTTTCTTTTTATAGTTAACCATTTTAATACTGGCAAACTTTTTTGTCTAAAAATGGTTTTCATTAATTCTTTGTCCATAGAAACTGCCGAGGAGGCCACTCCTGCTCCTACATAAGGAATATCAGCCAATTCTAAAAGGCCTTGGATGGTTCCGTCTTCTCCATAAGGTCCATGTAATACCGGGAAGATTACATCCAATTTTCCTTCCCAGGTTTCTTTTTTAAATTCCTGATGATTATCTATGCTGATTAAACTTTTGCCAGAAGGATTATTTACTAAAATCACAGTGCTTTTTCCTTCGATTTTACCCGATTCAAGAGCTAAAGCAGATTCATAAGGAGAGATCCATCTACCCTCTTTAGTTATGCCAATTGGTATTACAATATATTTATCTCTATTTATGGCTTTTATAATTGAGGAGGCAGAGCAAAATGAAACCTCGTGTTCCCCTGACCTTCCGCCAAAGATTATCCCCACTTTTAGTTTTTTAGCTCTCATCTTTTTCCTTTCTATAATTTTAAATAAAAATTATTTGGTATTTAAATTTAAAATATCCATGCTACCTTCTTCAATATTTAAATATAAAAGTTTGTTTCGAAAAAGTTTCCCTTTTTTTAATAATATTTTAATCACTTCCTGGGCTTCCCAAGCAGCAATTAAGGTCGGGATTACCGCCGGGGCACCTAATTCTACCTCAATACCACGTTCAGGTAATTTTTCTTTAGGGCCATAGATTAATTCTAATCCTTTATCGGTAGGAAATATAGTAGTAAGCTGACCGTTAAATCCGGCTACTGCACCATGAACCAGGGGAATCTTTAAGCTCTGGCAGGCATGCTGGAGTATGAAACGTGAAGGGAGATTATCCAGAGCATCTACTACTACCTCTACCCCCTGAATAATGTTTTTTACATTACTTGCATTAATAAAGACAGAATAGCCGTTAATTTTGACCGAAGAATTTATCTCTTCCACCCTCTTTGTGGCTGCTTTAATCTTCTCTGTGCCTAAATTAAGTTCAGTGGAAAGTAGCTGTCGATTCAGATTGCTGTCCCCTATAATATCCTTATCTGCAATTATTAATTCTCCTATTCCCATTCGGGCTAAGAGTTCTAATACCGTCCCACCCAATCCTCCCGCTCCGATTATGGCTACTTTTGATTGGAGTAATTTAATCTGCTCTAAAGGGCTAAGCACTCCCAGATTACGGTGATAACGTTCGGGAATAATATTATTTTTCAGGGCTAATATTTCTATCCCCTTCGAAAGGTATTCATATTTATGAGAGATATTTTTTATCTGATCTACGGAAATATTATAATACTTCTTGCCAGAAGTTGTGATCGCTTCTTTTTTTGCCTTCTCTAATTCTTTTAAAATTGCTTCTTCTTTTTCCTTTTTCATATTTTCTTTCATGAGCTTATCTGGGCGTATGCAATACGCCCCTACTCCTTCTTTGTAATCTTGTAATTTGCAACTGTTTCTTCCTTCTTCACTATTCACTATTCACTAATGACATTTATACTTAGCTTTTAATATTTCTAATCTTTGTTTAATCTCTTTTTCAAATCCTCTTTCCGTAGGGAAATAATATTTCTGACCTTTTAATTCTTCAGGTAGATGTTCCTGAATAATGTACCCATCTTTAAAATCATGGGCATATTTATAACCTTTACCGTATTCTAAATCTTTCATTAGAGGAGTAGGTGCATTACGGATAATCAGGGGAACCGGAAGTGGTCCCCATCTTTTTATATCCTCTTCGACAAGCTGATAACCTTTATAGAGAGCGTTACTTTTAGGAGCACAGGCTAAATAAGTAGCTGCTTGAGTCAGGGCTAAATTGCCTTCCGGCATTCCTAAAAAATGTACTGCTTGCATAGCCGCGACTGCTATCGGTAAAGCCTGAGGGTCAGCGTTACCTACATCTTCAGAGGCAAATCTGATCAGGCGCCGGGCAACATAGAGAGGGTCTTCCCCAGCCTCTAACATACGGCCTACCCAATAAAGGGCGGCATCGGGATCAGAATCGCGCATACTTTTATGTAGGGCAGAAATAATATTATAATGTTCCTCACCGGTCTTATCATAGCGCAGGCATCTTTTCTGAATTGCTTCTTCAACAATCTTTAAAGTTATAGTTCTAAGGCCCTGGTGATCAGGTTGGGTAGTTATCACCGAAAATTCTAAGATATTTAAAGCTATGCGTGCATCTCCATAGGCCAGTTCAATAATAAAGTTTAATACTTGAGGTTCTAATTTAAGCTTATATTTTCCCAAACCCTTTTCTTGGTTCTGTAAGGCTCTTTTTAAAATTTTTTGTAAGCCTTCGAAAGATAAGGGTGCTAATACATAGACCGTGGAACGGGATAAGAGAGGCGGAATAAGCTCAAAAGAGGGATTTTCGGTAGTAGCACCGATTAGGGTTATGGTTCCATCTTCTACGTAAGGTAAAAAGGCATCTTGCTGGGCTTTATTAAATCGGTGAATTTCATCTACAAACAGGATAGTCTTTTTATTATAATATCTCCTCCTATCCTGGGCTTCTTTAATAATTTTCCTTAAAACAGGGACCCCGGAAACCACTGCACTGAAGGAGACAAAATAAGATTTGGTCATTTTAGCAATAATCTTTGCCAGAGTAGTTTTACCTGAGCCAGGTGGACCCCAGAGGATAATCGACTGGAGCTCATCTTCTTCGATGGCTTTTCGTAATGGTTTTCCTGGAGCAATAATTTTTTCTTGTCCTATAAAATCCTCCAGTTTTGTTGGCCTGATCCGATCAGCAAGAGGAGCATTATTTAGTTTATCTTTTTGGAAATTTTCAAAAAGTTCCATTAAAATTTACCTTAATTATATTTCCTATAATTTTATCATCTTTCTGGCTATTTTAAAAATTCTTTCTTTTGGTTTATTTATTTGTCTTTTCAAATTCATCTTTGAGTATCCCCATTAAGATTACATCATAATATTTCGCCTTGTAGAAATGATTTTTTCTTAATTTCCCCTCTTTTGTAAAGCCACATTTCTCATAACAACGTATTCCTCTTTGATTAAACTCAAAGACTTGAAGATATATTTTATACAAATTCATCTGGTTAAAAGCATGCTGAAGGAGAATTTTTATCGCCTCGGTGCCATAACCTTTGCCCCAGTATTCTTTATTGCCAATTACAATTCCCAATTCTGCATTACTATTCTTCCAATCAATTTTATGTAAACTAATCTGACCTAGATAAACTCCTTCTTTAGTCTCCATAACCAGGTTTTTCTCTGTATCATTACGACTCATCGCTCTTTCTAAAAACTTTTCCTCTTCTTCTCGAGAAACCGGGTAGAGAAAGGCAGCTAAATATTTGGTAACTTCCTGGTCATTTACCCATTTCATTATCTCCTCTAAATCTTTCCTTTCAATAGCTCTCAAATTTACCAATTTTCCTTTTAGCATGCCCTCTTTCTCCTTCAAGGTAAAATTTAGTGCCAGGCACCTTTTTTTACCTTTATGACAAATTTAGTGCCAGGCACCTTTTTTTACCTTTTTAAAAATAAGAAAATTATTTTCTATTATAGCAGGAATTTTAAATCTTTTGTAGAATTTATAAATATATAAAAGATAAAGGAGGTATTCTAATGGTTAATAAATTAAAAGTAGCCTGTCTTCAGATAAGAGCAAGAGAGTATAAAGACAGAGATAAAAATAAAGAAAATATCTTAAAGATGGTGGATAAAGCAGCTAAACTGCAACCTCACTTAATGGTTTTACCAGAATGTGCTTATCCCGCTTATTACCTCTCCCCTCTCCTGGTTAAACATCCTGAAGAATTTTATCAGTCCACTTTAGACCTTATTGCTGAAATCAAGGAAAGAGCGAAAAAATATAAATGTTATATAGTATTAGGAATTGCAGAAAATGATCTAAACAAAAAGACTCTTTACAATTCTGCCTTACTTATAGACCCAAACGGTGAACCAATAGGGAGCTTCCGAAAATCTTACCTCTGGCATTTTGATTCTCATTGGTTCTCAACTGATGACCAATATCCTGTATTTGAAACAGAATTTGGGAAAGTAGGGATATTCATCTGTGCTGATGGAAGGCTTCCAGAGATAGTTCGTTGTTTGAGTCTGAAAGGAGCCGATATCTTAATTGATCTTACCAATTGGGTCACTTCAGGATTTGATAAAAAATCTCTTACCAATCCTCAAGTAGAATATATGATCCCTACTCGAGCTCTGGAAAACCGAGTGTGGATAATTGCCGCCAACAAAGTGGGGATGGAGGCAAAGACCATACTATATTGTGGGAAAAGTGGTATCTTTACGCCTGATGGTAAAGTAGCTAAAATAGCTTCTTCCTGTCAAGAAGAGATACTGTTTTACAAAATTCCACTCGAAAAATCTATAGATAAATCAGTTGATAACCAAATTAATCTGATTAAGGATAGAAAGCCAGAACTTTATTCTGAATTAGTTCAACCTACTAATGTTTTACCTATTTATTCTATTATGAAAGAAAAGTTTAACTCTCAAACTTCAACCCCACTAACTGGAGTAGTGCAGCTACAAATCGAAAATAATTTAGAAAAATATCTCCAAAAGATTGAATTTTTCATCAACAATTTATTAGAACAAGAAGCAAATATTATCATCTTTCCGGAAAATGAATTCATCTTTCCTGAAAAAGGAGAAGAAATTATCCATAAAGTTAGACAAATTACTAAAAACAGTAAAGTAATCTGTGCGATTACTATAGCTGAAAAAGTAGTGCAATCTTATTATAAAACTACTTTTCTTATCAAGTCAGGTAAAATCCTGGGAAAATATAGAAAGACTCATTTAGAAAGAGAAGAAAATAATCTGTTTACTCCTGGTGATTTAGAACTTCCCGTTTTTCAAACTCCTTATGGTTACATCGGAATAATGATAGGTTATGAGGGCTTATTCCCTGAAATATCCAGAATTCTAACCCTTAAAGGGGCAGATATGGTTATCTGGCCCAGCAAATTCATCAATGATAAGCAGATAAATATCTGCCGCACCAGGAGTGCCGAAAATAAAATCTTTGTGGCCTGTTCTAATTCTATTTACCTTCTAGGCAGCGGTCATAGTCTGATCACTTCTCCTTCCGGGCAAATATTAACTTCTTGTCTGGGTAAAACTGAGCAAGCTAGCTTATCCCCCCTCTTTCTTCAACTTTCTCGTAATAAAAATATTATCCCTCACACCAATACTATATTGAACAGACAGCCAGAAAGCTATAGAATTTTATTAAATAATATTTCAAAAAAGGGGAAATAAAATTGAAAGCGCAACTCATTGTTAATTTAACTGCCGGTGGTGGTAAACCACGCCAGCATCTAAAAAAAGTTCTACAGTATCTAAAGGAAAATGGCTTAAACTTTGAAGTTTGTTATACTTCCCGACATGGGGAAGCAACAGAAATGGCCCAAAGTGCTGCTGATCAGGGAGTAGACCTTATTGTATCAGTGGGCGGGGATGGAACCGCTAATGAAATAGTCAATGGAATTATGCAATCAAAAAATACCCCTACTTTAGGAATAATCCCTCTGGGGTGGGCAAACGACTTTATTAAAAGTATAGACATCCCCTCTGATCTAATTGAAGCTTGTAAAATTTTAATTCAAGGGAAGACCAAAAAAATAGATTTAGGGATAATAAATAACCAGATCTATTTTGCCAACCTCTTTGGAATAGGATTTGATGCAGAAGTAGCCCAACTTGCCAATCAGATGAAAAATAGACATCCTAATTGGCGTGTACTTTCTGCTTTTATTTATGTCTTTGCTACTATAAAGAAACTTCTTTCCCCTTTCCACTGTCATGAGGTAAAGATAAAAATTGATCAGCAAGAAATCAAGTCTAAGATTCTATTTGTAGCTATCGGTAATGGAAAGATTTATGGAGGAAGATTTAAAATTACTCCGGAAGCTATATTAGATGATGGTTGGTTAGAAGTATGCCTGGTAGAAGAAATGGGAAGATTAAAGTATCTTATGAGTATCCCTAAAGTCTTTAAAGGCACTCATAAAAGCATAAAAGGAATCAGTTTTTATAGAGCTAAGGAAATAGTAGTTCAATCTTCAGAACCTATCCTGGCTCAGATAAGCGGAGAAGTTATTGAGGGTCAGAAAAAATATACTATAACTCTTCTCCCGAAAAGACTAAAATTGATGGTCCCCTAAATTAGTTATATAGTTATCTGGCTAAATGGTTAGTTAAATGAAAACGGGTCGGATAAATCCGACCCCTACTTTAAAAGCAATACTTTTTATTTATATCCTCTTAAAATAAATATTCTTTTTCCTCTTTATTTTTCTGTTTGTTTACCATAGCTATTCTTGGCGAAATCTTGCATTACCTTAATATCTTCTTCGGGAATTACCCTACACTTTCCTAGGTTTTTACTTAAAATATAAATATGGGCTGTTTTCTCTACTACATAACAAACTTTCATTGCCTCTTTTATATCTCTACCCACACAAAGAGTTCCGTGATTTAAAAGAAAAACTGCATTTCTATTTCCCAAGCTTACTACTGCATTTTTGGCTAATTCTTCTGAACCGGGTAGGGCATATTTGGCGCATAAAACCTTTTCTCCCACTATCTGTACAAAATCCTCACAAATTCCAGGAAGACTGAAGCCAGTTACTGCTAACACGCTCGAATAAATGGGATGGTAGTGAATTATTGCCTTTACATCCTTCCTGGCATTATAGATAGAAAGATGCATAGGCATCTCAATAGATGGCTTTCTAAACCCTTCAACTATTTTGCCTTTCTTATCAATAACCATGATATCTTTGAGGTCGATTTCATTATAATTTATTCCGCTTGGTTTAATATAGACCAGATCTGTATCTGGATCCAGAACACTAATATTTCCCCAAGTTCCAATAGTCAAATTTTGTTTATATAATTTGCGACCAGTATTGACTATTAATTTTTTAAAATTTTCTGATATTTTTAACTTCATGTCTAGACCTAAATTCTTTTTTTCTACATTTTATTTATATCTAATTAATATATTTTAAAAAGTTTATTTTGTTCATTATATAATATTACCAATTTTTATTCTATATTAATATTAAGAGAAACTATCTTGACTAACTTTTAATTTTAATAAACAAACTGTTAACTTTATTTTAAGATCGGTTGTTCTTTGGCTCTGTTAAAAACAGAAAATTTGCATATAATGGCTCCAACAATAACTAAAGCACAAGCAATCCAGAGATTGGTCTTAACTACCACCTGAAGATATAAAGAACTTATAATTATAGAAAGCAAGGGGGTAAAATAAGAAAGAGAGGCAACCAGAATAATTTTACCTTTCCGCATAGCCTTATCCCAGAAAGTATAAGCTAAAAAAGTAGGGAAAATAGACATATATAAAAGCTCTATCACTATACGAGGAGTCCAATGTGACTCTTCAGGAAAAACAAATCTCAAAATAGTTAGAATTATCCCCGTAACTAAAAGAAAGATAGGAACAGCCCCACCTTCAGTGTGGCCAGCCCAACAGCGAGATAAATTAGAATAAAGTCCCCAGGAAATAGCAGCCAAAAAAGCTAAGATATAGGGAAAATAATTTACTTGAAAATTATCTTTAAATCCTTCCCAGGAAAACATCCCACTCTGAACTGTAGCCAGATAAAAACCAGCAAAAGCTAGAATAACCCCGGGGATTAAAGATAATTTACCCTTTTTTCGTAAAATGGGAATGGAGAGAATTAGAGTTATGCCTGGCCAGAGATAGTTAATAATACTTACCTCAATAACCTGTTCCCGGTTAAAAGCTAATCCCACCGCTAAATAAAGACAGACTGTATAGAAAATAAATAAAGCTCCGCAACCGACCAAATATAAAATGGGAAGCTGGAAAGTTTTTTGAATTCCTTTGAACCTACTAATCAAATAAATACAACCCCAAATACCACTTAATAAATATATATAGGATGAAGCAGTAAAAACTCCTAACTGTTCAGTTAGGCTTCTGGAAAAGGCGATGGTGGTCCCCCAAAATATTATGGCTAATATACCTAAAACTGTGCTTAAATTCTCCTGAGAAATCGATGTTTTCAAAATTCTCTACTCCTATCCTATCTTACTTTTCTTTTATATTTAGATCTTAATATGTTTTATTTTATTTCAAAAAATCTATAATTTCAAGAAAATAAATGGAATACTACCAAATAAGGAAAACACCTAGAAATAAAAATGGTATAATAAATATAAGAAAAACTGTTATATTATAATTTATAATTTTCAGTGAAGGAGAGAGAATGAGAAAAATTGACCGAGAAGAGATTTTAACCCATAATCCCGTAAAAATTATATTTTTGTTGAGCTTACCCTTAATGATTTCTCAATTTTTACAAGCTTTATACTATATGGCAGATACTTTTTGGTTAGGGCATCTACCTATTACCGAAAGTGGAGACGCAGTAGCGGGAGTACAAATTACCTGGCCTATCATTTGGTTTTTTATTGCTTTTTCCTTTGGATTTGGTATTGCTGGTATAGCTCTTATTTCTCAATATATTGGATCAGGAGAAGATAATGATGCCAACCTGGTAGCTAATCAGATGCTTTCTCTTTCGGCTATTTTTGGATTAGTAATTGCCATTTTCGGTTTTTTTATTACCCCTTATCTCATCCCTCTTATTACTATAGCAACCTCAGTAGCCAGGACAGCAAATGCTTACATGAAATTAATCTTTTTTGGAATGCCTTTCATATTTATTACTTTCGCCTTTCAAGGTATTCTTTCTGCAAAAGGAGACACGGTAACCCCTATGTATATAAACCTCATCACGGTAATTCTAAATATTATCCTGGATCCCTTTATGATTTTCGGGTGGTGGGGGTTACCCCGTATGAAAGTAGTTGGAGCAGCTTTAGCTACGATTATTTGTCAAGGTATTGCTGCTTTTATTTCTATCTATCTCCTCTTTAAGGGAACCAAAGGAATAAAGATATATTTTGATAAATTGATTCTAAAACAAAAATGGATCAAAAAAATTATTAAAATAGGTCTACCGGCAGCTATAGGACACTCTACTACCGCCTTAGGATTTGTAATAATGATGGCTATAATTGGAAGGGTACATAATTCCAATACCGTTTTAGCTGCCTATGGTATAGGCGATAAATTAATTAGCGTAATCTTTATTGTCATTGATAGCTTAGGAATGGGTATTATGACCCTAATTGGCCAGAATTTGGGTGCAAAACTTACCAATAGAGTAAAAGAAATTGCTAAAAAGGGTCTTCAGATAGTAGTTCTGGTTTCTCTTTTAGAGTCAGCTTTAGTTTTTATATTAAGAATTATATTATTTAAAGTATTCATCCCCAACCGACCTGATATAGTTACCGAAGGAACTCAATTCCTCACTATTTTTATCTGGGGTATTCCTTTTTTTGCTTTAGCTGGTGTAATTATGTCCTTATTTAGAGGTTCGGGACATACTCTTCAGCCTATGATTATTGATATTTCTAGGCTCTGGATAATAAGAATTCCCCTCGCTTATCTTCTTAGTCTGAAACTTGGATCTACTGGTATATGGTGGGGAATAACCTTAAGTAATGTTATTGCTGCCCTTATCGCTCTTTTCTTTTACTTCCAGGGAGAATGGAAGAAGCAAGTTATTCATGAACACAAGGAGACTCTTAAACCTGCTCCTTTTTTAACTTAGTAATAAAAGATACTGTATGGCCTTCCATTAAAACTTTAATTAAAAGGATAGGGGCTAACACCAAGACCTTAATCAAATATCGTAAGGTCTTAGCAGAGTACGACTTAATTAAAAAATAATAAGAAAGAAATTCCCTTGTAAAAAATACTATTTTTTCTTTGATTTACGCCGATAAATACCCCAGGCAATACCCCAACAGATTATAGTGCTTATTGGTGTAAAGGTACAATGAGCATAATAACCTAAATAACATAGCTTACTTGCCGAAGTAGGAATTAGGGTAGATATCCCTGCTAATATTGCAATTATAATAACAATCTTATACCACTTCATCTCACTTTTCCTCCTTTCTGTTTATTAATAAACTCATTTATATCTAAGTTTTAATCCTTATTTGGTTAGAATTTTTTTTCGCTCGAGTATTATCTTTCTTCAAAAATACATCCAAGCTCTTTAAGCTTCTCTTCAGTTCTTGTTAAATTCTTTTCTTTAACCAAAATATGATCTGTAGAATAAGCGGAAACAACAAAGATTGATATATTCTCATCTGCAAGCATTTTAGAAACTTTTGCCAGGAATCCAACTAACCCAAATGGTAAAACCATATCAAAGGTTAATATTTTCCAATCTTTTTCAATTTCTATTACATCCTCGTCATTATATTTAGATTGCTCAATAATCACCGTTGTTTCGTTCTTGTCGATTATATTTGCAAACGCATTGGGATAAACTTTCTTTGATTTAATTATTGCAAAGGTTTCTTCCCAGATATATACTTTGCCATTTTTAAAATAATTTTCTAAATGCATAATTAACTTGAAAATCTCCCCACATATAATAAATATGCAAAATGCCTTACGAAAAGAGGAACTAACTGCTTTTCAAAAAACAACTCTCGTATTTTATATATTATTTTACTTAAACATAATTTATGCGAATTTGAAGAACTCATTTCTCTATTGCACCTTCGTACCGAAGGCTTTAAGGATATTTATCATTTTCATGATATATGATATATCAATTTATCCAATATTACCCCTCGATTTCTTTCGGTGGTAATAAAATCTAATAAGCTAAGTAATAAATAGTCTCTCTGATTAGCCAGAATTGGTTGCACCCATAATTTATATAAAAATTCAGTTGTCACAATCAATGCAGAACTTTCATTAGAAGATTTTTTAAGTATCTGTAAAACAGTTGTGTATGGTTGTGAAGGCACCCCCATTTCGCTTGTTCAGCCGCTTCAATTAAAACATCTGAATCAATGCTTATATAATGATAATTAGAACTAACCAATTTAATAGCCATTTTATTATATTTGCTTTTTTCAAGAACTTTAATACTTAAGCAATGCATCAATAAAACCTGAGTTCATACTCCATCAACATTAAATTCTGTTTTTGCAAAAGAACGCAATCGTTCATCATTAGAGTAAAGTAAATTTCCAGGCTCACTTGCAATTAGTATTGTATCAATGAATGACGGGCCAAACATTCCATCGAGTTGTTGTTTCCTATCTCTCTTCATATCCAAAGCTGCTTTACATGGAATAATTTCACAATTATTTTCAATCCAATGCATGATACTTTCTAAATATTCAATACTATGTTTAACCTCTTCAGCGCTAATTTCTTGCCTTACAAATTTATCTCCCTCTTTCCCAATTGTCATGAATCCTTTTGATTGAATTCCTTTTCGGTCATTTATAGTATATTGAAGGAGGTCTATGGTTGATTGCGCAATACCCAATTTCCCAAAAGCTTTGATAATTGCATCTTCAGCATTAGTGCCATGCAATGTCATCAGTGAAATTATATCAATAATTAGTTTAGGATTGTTATTAAGTAATAAAAATGCATGATTTCTTTCCTCAACATTGCCAAGGCAACATCTTATGCCTAAATCAGATTTGCTTATTAAGCCACCCAAAACATCAAAAACATTCCGCCCAATAAGATTAGCGAGAGCTCCAACTGTAAGATTCCCTTCTTTATAGAATTGCTCACCCTTTAGACGTGTCTCATTTTGTCTAGCTACTTCATCCAAGATTGTTTGAAAACCCTCGGGTAGCTTATCTTTCTTTTCAGGCTTTTCTATTCTCACTCCATAAAGGCCGGGAGTATCTGGAAACAATTTTTCAATCAAAGAAAGACTTTCATGAAGTGCATACACATATTTACTTTTGATTTCTACTGCTTCCCCAAACTCTTTTGATAGAGGGCTTTCTTTTATTAAAATTTTGTCTCCAACTGATTTCTCTAATAGCTTTTGAGCAAGGGAATGATCTAAATTAATTTCTCTACGCTGTATGTCAGCATCTTTTCGGTCTTCTATAATATACCAATCCCGTTGACCTGAGTTATCTCTGATACAAACCGCTGTATTAACATCAACTTCAGAAACGTTTAGCCACTCATCAACATCTCTTTCTCGCTGAAAGAAACACCCAATATACTTCAAGTGAGCATTCCCGTTATTGAAAAATTTTCTTCTAGTTTCATACATTATTTCAAATGATTTCTTAACTAGTTTTCTGGCTGCATATAAATGGGCGAGTTGAAAAACAGAATCTAATGACAAGAAACTTATATCAATTGGGAATTCTAAGAACTTATCCAATTCTTCGAAATCGTTAGAACGAAAGCTTACTACTGCTAAACGTAATTTTATTCCAATATCATAATGAACTGTGATAGTTTTGGTTAAAAAGATTTAGCCTTCTCGACTTCATCTCTTACTTCTTTCTCAGCCAGCGATTTATTAGTATAGTTATCTTTTCCTTTACATTGCACACCTGCCCATGAATCCTCTTGATTTGGCCTTCCACAAATATCAACAGCATGTTGTGGTTGTCCCCATCTTCAATTTTTTTGCGTATTTGAGTCCTTCCAAATTGATCGCCATAAATCACAACAGAGAGTTTCAAAATCTTGCCAATTGGCAGGCGGTGGTATTTGTAAGCCAGAAAATAATGGTATATTAGTTTTCCTCTTTCATTCTCCATTGGGGTCTATAATTATTGACAAATTATATTTAATTCTTCTAACTAAGTTTTGCAAGCTAGCATTATTAAGTATTTTTTTTAATTTTTTTCTTCCCACATTGTTGGTGTCATACTCCAACACTTAGTTTATTTAAATTGCTTTAAAAACTTCTTTTTTTCATTTTTGAAGTATTTCTCATCTTCTCTACTCTTGCTGACTCTTGCTTGCTAAATTAAATAATAAATAAAACTGTTCAGTTGTCAATATTTGCCCCTTTAACTCTTTAATTTTTATCTTAATTCTGTTGTAATCTTTTAATTTCTTCCTTTAATTCTTCAATTACTTCAGGGTTATGTATAATTTTCTTTTTTCCTTCCTTCACTGAAATGATATAAAATACTTTCCCTCCATACTTATCAGTAAATTTTTTATGTGTTCTTTTTTGAAATTCTAATTCATTTTGATAAAAATTTCGACTTATATTTATAATCAAATTCCATATCTCCATCCACTAAACCACTTCTAATCAAATGAGCATTTAAAAAAGTTTTATTACTTAAATAGAGATAGCAAAGCAAATTATTTTCTTCGTCATATTTTATAGTATCAAACTTTATAAATACTTTTTGCCCTAGAGCTTTTTCTTTTAAGAATTGTATAGCTCCTCCATTTTTTCCTGGTCTTTCTTTTATTCCTAATAATCTAATTTTTAATCCATTATTTAAAATTAAGATTTGGGGAGAAATTATTTCTTTCACGGTATAATATGTCTCTCTCTTAGAACAAGAATTATCTATTTTAGAACCAAAACTTAATTTTCGCGGGTCAATTTTCTTATCAAATTTTATTGGGTCCTGGAAAATATAAGGCAATTTTTTTATCTCTTCCTTAAAGTCAGTATTTATATTTTCCTGCTTGATTATTTCAAATGTCTCATCTTGAAAAATAGTGCTTTGTCTTAATCCAAGCTTTTCTTTTATGATTGGTAAAAAATATTCATTTATTTCATATCCAATAGAATTTCTATGAAGATTTTTTGCTACTAAAGATGTGGTTCCGCTCCCCAAGAAGGGGTCAAGCACTTTATCACCCACAAAGCTGAACATCTTAATAAGACGTTTTGGTAATTCTTCTGGAAACATCGCCAAATGTTTATCCTGTTTTTCACCAGGGAAGTTCCAATGCCCGGTAAAATATTTATTCCACTCTTCTTGTGATAATTTTGATTTTTCTTTCATCTCTTTGTTTATTTTCGGAGCATTCCCATATTTTTTAAAAATTAGAATAAATTCATAATCAATTTTAAGAATTCCATTTCTAGGATAGGGAAAAGATCCCATTACTGTTGCTCCACCAGTAGTATTGCAAGTAGTAACTTTTTGCCAGATAATCGCTCCCATATAGTCAAAGTCTATACTTTCACAAAACTTAATTATCTCTGTCCTTATCGGAATAACTTTATATCTTCCATAATAGACTGAACGTGCAAACTGATCGCCAATATTAATACATAAACGACAGCCATTGTGTAAAACCCTATAGCATTCATTCCAGACTAAATTGAGATTGTTAATATACTCTTCATAATTGTCATTAAAACCAATTTGCTTGCCATTGCCATAATCTTTTAATTGCCAATATGGAGGAGAGGTAATAGTAAGATGCACGGATTCATTAGGTACTTCTTTCATATATCTCGAATCGCCAATAATTATCTTATGAATAGTTTTCATATAGTTATTCCCTTCAAATATATTATGTATTTATTATACCCTACTCTAATTTATTTTAATAGATTCCTAATATTTAATCTATGTTTTTTCTATATTTGTTTTTTCTATATTAATTCTATAAAACAAATAAAAAACCTCTTTTATGTATCTTTCGGGGTCATGTCTTTCGGGGTCATGTCTCAAGATTTGACATATTATTTAATTGGGGACACATCCCATTTTTATAATCAAGCATCTTTGCAAAATTACAATATGTAAAAATCGTGAGCCTTATCGTGAACATAATCATGAACATTATAACATTATATAATGAAGAGCTCTCCCCTTGCCTTGAGACTTCAATACCTGCAATTCAATAAGTTTATTTATTTCATCTAAGGCAGCCCGATTAGAGAGCTTAAACATTTTTTATTTCCTTTTTATTCTCATATTCCTTATTTTTATAGAAATATATCCCACTTTTTATAACAAATCAAAATCCGTTTTTTATTAGAAGTTTTTACTTTCTTTAATTTTATATAAAAATAAAATTTAAATTAATAATCACTGTTTTTGTTCACTTATCTGTTTATCAACTTCTTTTAAATAATTTACATAAGCTGAGCCTAATTCAGTGATAGATAAAGTATCCTCTTCTTCCCAAACAAATTCCAAATCAAGTAGGGCATTTAAGATAGCCTCTCGTTCCTTGGAATCAGATATTTTTGATTTCCATATATCATCAAATTCTTCTCGGTTTACCAATTTAGACTTGTAAAGCCAAAATAAAACATATTTTGCATATAAGACCAGATAGGAATCAGCATAAAGAAAACGCCATTTAATATTTTCCTCCTGCAGTTTTCGAATATATTTAGCTTCCCTTTCTTCTGTTAAAATTTTAGAATCTGTATCCTGACTTTCTTTCTTTAATATACTTTCCCAGTTAGAATTATAATTAGAAATCAAACTACTAATATTAAAGTTAGAAATAGATTCAGAAAATAATAGCTGTTTTTGCCTTGACTGTTGAGAATCATGTCGCCCTAAATTTTTAGTAATAATAAATTCATTAAAAAACTTATAAATAGTCTTCTCGTATAAGAATATAATCAGAAATAGATACACCATTATCAAGGCCACCCAAGAATCGGTTATTTCTGCTAACGAGGGTTTAACTGGCCACCAGATTAATAAAAGAATACCACCTATCATAAGGAATAATCCAGATAAAACTGCAATGAAAATGATCCTACGCATACTTAAAACCTCTTTTCATCTTTAAATTAAATATAGATCACTTTTATAATCTCATCCTATTTAACTTTTAACCAGATGTTGAACTAATTGCTTTTTTCAAGGCAGCCCTTGCTAAGAGTCTGGTAGAATCAAGTATAGGTAAAGGAGAATTCTCTTGATTTACTAACAATGGTATTTCAGTACAGCCCAGGATAACTGCATCACACCCTTTATTTTTTAACTCATTAATGATTCCCTTAAAATAGACCAGCGCTTCTGAAGTAAAACGAGCATTAACTAATTCATCAAAAATTATCTGGTTAATTCTTTCCCTATCTTTTACTTCGGGAATTATATGCTCAATACCAACTGCAGTAATCTTAGAAGGGTAAACTGGACCCTCCATTAAATATCGTGTGCCTAAAACTCCCAGACATTTATATTCTTTGCGTTTTGCTTCAGCAACAACTTCCTGAGCAATATGCAGCCAGGGAATTGGTGAGATGGGCATGTCTTCCCAATAAAGCTGTTCCTTCCATACAGATGGTACGATAGCAAAGGGCTGCACCCTCTGCACTACAGGCAACTATTCCGATATGTTTAGAGTGCTTAGACATAATTTTCCCTCCCTTAATAAAAGAATTCTACAAAAAAGAAGAAATTCCTTTTTATTTTGAAAAAATATATATAAAATCTTGATTTTTAATAATAAATGATAAGAACCTTTCGTTTTTACTGTTTCAAGTTTCATACATATAAAAAACCAAAGACAATTAGAAATTGAGCAAAAATATAGGTTATCATTATAGACGCATAGCCTCTTGATAGTTTACCTTTAAAATTGCGAAAAGCTAATAATGAATCAGAAGCTATAAAGAAAATTGAACCTATAAAGGGTAACCAGAATGATAATCCTGTTAATACCCAAATCCGTGTAAAACTGGCAAAACTCATTATAAGAATAATATTTAGATAAACAATCACCAATACCTTCATAGAGTGAAGATAAGGATTGAGTTTTTTTAGAATAAATGCCCCATACCAGATATAGGGGAGTAAAAAAAAGTAAAACCATTCAGGTATAGCGGATAAAAAAGAAGTAGTCTGCAGGAAGGCCATAGTATAAAAAATATGTCCCATAAAAAAAGATAGTAACCCTGCTATGAAAAAAGTCTTTTTCTGAGACCATAATAAGAAAAAATCTCCCAAAAAACAGAAAATTAAAGCAAAAAATATCAGTATATTCAGGTTAGCCACACTTATTATATAAAAAAGAGCAAGCGTAGGAAGCAATAATGTTTTAGTAAAATACTTTAATTTAACCTTGTCATACTTTACGGCAAAAACATCTCCCACAGCAACAATAACAAAAAAAACCATTATTAATACTCTTAGAGCCATATTTTTTACTCCACTTAATTTATCTCTCTGATAGATGAAATATCATTTATTTATCTCTGGTTTGTTCTAAAATCCAATCGCTTATTATTTTTAAAACCTCCGGCGAAATCGTTTCTTCAATCTTGGCATATTCAGCAGGCACACCTGTTTGGGCAGTCTGAAAAAGATGATTAAGACCAGGTAATTCCTTAATGGTGAAATTCTCGTTACCCCCTGTCTGAAGGGCTTCTTTAATCGCACTAAGGTTTTCTTTAGGAGGAACTTGTAAATCTTTCTCTCCATTTATAGCTAACACTGGACAGTTTACCTTACTTAAGGTTGGTTGGGGATCATAAGTTAGAAAAAAACGAAACCAGGGAGATAATAAACTTTGTAGTTGAGCTTTAAGGTAATCTTCTGGGTTACCTATTTTACTTTTTTCTTCCTCACTTAAATCTTCCCAATAAGTCATAAATATTTGACGAATTTTTTCTTCCACAATTTTATTATCCTCTTCTTCTTTAATCACCGAAAATATTTTATTATTCAGCTGGAGATTTTTGGTAATGTCTTTCTCACTAATACCCATTTCTTTAGAAATTAATCCGGTTTGTAAATATAAAATTTCTTCTCCGGTTAATCCTGTCCCCGCCATTAATATAATGAATGCCACATCTGGTGATTTCACAGCCACCATAGGAGCAATAATGCCTCCTTCACTATGACCGATAAGACCAATCTTCCTTGGGTTTATCTCTTTTCTTGCTTTTAGATATTCTATCCCGGCTAACACATCAGAAGCAAAGTCTTCACTAGTAGCTTGGGAGAAGTCACCTGTTGATCCTCCCACTCCCCGATCATCTACCCTAAGAACAGCAATACCCTGACGAGTTAAATAATCCCCTAATACCAGAAAGGGGTGATGACCAAATACAGTTTCATTGCGATCTTGCGGACCAGAACCAGTAATTAATAAAACTACCGGAAAGCTACCTTCTTTAGAAGGCAAAGTAAGGGTTCCCGCAAGGGTAATTTTTGCTTCTTTATTTTCATATATTACTTCTTCTTCCAAGTAGGGGTAAGGTTTTTTCGGTTCTTGTGGTCTGAGGATTTCAATAGCTGTATTTACTCTTTTCACGATTAGCGGCAGAATTTGTCCAGATTGCTTCCATTGTCCTTCTATAGTTAAAAAATCACTACTTATCTTTCCTTCAAAAATACCTCCCAAAGAATTTATTTCCATATATAAATCATTATCTTTAACCATAACCTTTTCCACTGGTATATCAGTTACTCCCTGATCAGGGCTATCTAAAGTTGCAGTTAGAGTTCCATTTGGATTCTTAGAAATCTTACACACAATCCTAAGTTCTATTCCTGGAACTTTCAACCTGCCCTCCCAGATACCCTCGATACCAGAAGCAGCAGAAGTAACCTGCTGTTGAGCTAAAACTATAAAAAATGTACTTCCTATAATTATTAAAGTAAAACAAATCAAAACGATAAACAAAATTCTATAAATCTTTTTCATAACATTTTTCCTCTTTTTTATTTATAAAGGATGATTTTTTCAATAAATAGTCTTTCCGCTCTTATTTTCTCTAAATCTGAGAAAGAACATTCCGATTATGAGCTAAATGCCACATCAAGTACCATCATTACCGTAAAACCGATCATTGCACCTAAAGTAGCTAAATCCGTATTTTTACCGCGTTGAGATTCAGGAATTAGCTCCTCAACTACTACAAAAATCATTGCCCCTGCCGCAAAAGATAGCGCATAAGGTAAGATAGGCTTTGCCATAATCACAGCAACTGCTCCAATAACACTGGCAATAGGTTCTACTATTCCAGATAATTGCCCATACCAGAAACTTTTAAACCTTGACATTCCTTCGCCTCGAAGAGGGATGGAGATTACGAGTCCTTCCGGAAAATTTTGTATCCCTATACCTATCGCTAAGGCTATAGCCACAGGTAAGGTAGCTGAAGGGGAACCTGCAGCAACAGCGCCAAAAGCAACTCCCACAGCCAGACCTTCCGGAATATTATGTAGGGTTACAGCAAGTATAAGTAAAGTATTACATCGCAAGGATGTTTTAATTCCTTCAGCTTCTTCTATGGGAAAACCAAGATGGAGGTGAGGAAGTATTTTGTCAATCCCCCCTAAAAAGATACCTCCCAGGAGGAAACCTACCATTGGTGGAAACCATACTGGAACACTAAAATCTTCAGACATCTCAATAGCTGGTGCTAATAATGACCAGTAACTCGCAGCAATCATGACACCTGCTGCAAAACCTAACATAGTATCAAGGATTTTCTTATCTATCTCTTTGGTTATAAATACTGTAGCGGCTCCTAGTGCAGTCAGTCCCCAGGTAAAAAGTCCTGCCAAAAGGGCTTGTACTGCGGGATGAAATTGTTGCAAAAAACCTACCATATTTTAACTCCCTTTGATCTTCACTAATCTAAGAGATTAGATCTTAATTCTTTACTTAATAATTTTTTTATATCTTACACTGCTCTTTTTAATTTATCAATTTCTTTTCATTGCCTTCTTTAATCCAGACGTTGTAACTATTATTGTAAAAAATAGATCAAGAGTAACTACATTTATTTATTCTACAAAATAATTAAAAATCCTCTTTTTATATAAAAGTTTTTGGTCACTTATGTTAAGTTAGTGGTAATATTAGTGCATTAGTGTAAAAATAACTTCTTCTCCTTATTTTACTCTATACAACAGCGGTAATGGAAAGTAGAAAAAATTTAAATTAACGTTTTGCGGAGAAAAGAAGTTGCCGAAGGTAAATTTGGATGGAGCAAAGCAAAGTCTTTGGTACCGTGTTACAAACTGACTGGCATTTTCCGTTCCATGTATCTTTTAAATTCTTCATTCCTTAATTCCAAAAATTCTATCAACATTTTTG
>PFIP01000074.1 GCA_002782675.1 Candidatus Infernicultor aquiphilus | reverse complement strand
CACTATATAATACGCTAAACCGGCCTTCATCGATAAAGGGAAATATCTTTTTACTAAATATTTCTGCCCAGGAGCCTTTAAGATGTTTTATCTCTCTTCCGGTAAGTAAGAATAGTGAATCATAGATGGCCATTTGTTGTTCGTTATTTAGCTGAAAGGACATTGGTAGCCTCCTTATTGGTTAGTATTTTTATGACTTATTATAGCATAAAACACTAATAAAATAAAGGGTTTTATCTATTTTTACTACTTAAATTTTCAAGGTGCTATAAGTAAAATAATTTAGGTAAGTTGATTAGTACTATGTGATGTTATTTGCACTATTTTTGAAATATAGTTAGTTTAAGTACTTTTTGGGTTGTAATCATACTATAATACACCAAAATTAATTTTTCAACCATTCTTTCCGAGATTTTTTAATTATTTTCCCTGACTCCTCATTTTTTTTCTTTCTTTCTTTAAATTTTAAAGCTATAATAAATAAAATATAATCAATCAATGAAGGAGAAGTAAATAAATCAATGAAAGCAGAAATTATCAGTATAGGCAGTGAAATATTAAGAGGGCAAATCACCGATACCAACGCTAATTTTATCGCTCAAAAATTAGCTGAACTCAGTATTGACCTAAATTATATTTCAGCAGTTGGCGATAATCAAAGAATGCTTTTATCTCTTCTAAAAAAAGCTCTTAGTCGTTCTGATTTGATTATTACTACTGGTGGATTAGGACCTACGGAAGATGATATTACCTACCAAGTTATTGCTAAAACTCTACACCTTAAGCTAATAAAATCTCCAGAGGCTGAAAAAAACTTAAAAAGGATTCTCCATAGTATAAAAATAAAACTTTCACCAAGTAATCTTAAACAAGCTTACCTTCCTGAAGGAGCTAAAATAATTATCAATAAATATGGCACTGCCCCGGCTATGATTCTGGAAAAAGATAATAAAATTATATCTTCTTTCCCTGGTGTCCCTTATGAAATGAAGAAGCTGATAGAAGAAAATCTTATCCCTTATTTAAAAGAAAAATTTCCACCTTCTGTAATTAAAAAGTCAAAAACTTTAAAAATTACTGGCCTGGGAGAGTCATCAGTTAATGAACTTATTCGTAATTATATCCATGAACAAACTAATTTTTCTTTTGGTATCTATGCTCATCCGGAAGATATCCAGATCCAGATAACTACTCAAGCTCCTACCGAAAAAGAAGTAGACCAACTGTTACAATTTTTATCTAATCAATTAATTAAAATATTAGGTGATTATGTTTATGGAACCGATCAACAGAGCTTAGAAGAAGTGGTGGGAAATCTATTAAAAGCAAAGAATATTAAAGTCGCTGTAGCAGAATCCTGCACCGGAGGTAGGTTAGGAGAAATGATTACTAATATACCGGGAAGTTCTGAATATTTTCAAGGTGGAGTAATAAGCTATAACGCTAAAATCAAAGAAGAGCTGCTAAAAGTACCTCCGGAAATAATTAAAAAATACGGCGAGGTAAGCGAACAAGTAGCTCGTTTAATGGCCGAAGGGGTACGAAAATGCTGTTACAGTGATATTGGAATAAGTATTACTGGTATCGCAGGTCCGGGAGGGGCCACTGAAAAGAAACAAGTTGGGCTGGTCTATATAGCTTTAGCTAATAGTAAAAAGACTCTTATCCAGAAACACCAGTTATTCGGAAATCGACAACAGATCCGTTTAAGGGCCTCCTGCCGCGCTTTAAATCTCCTTCGAATGCATCTGATAAAAAATGGATGAAGCCGTTTTATATTCCTCTACTAATGTATTAATAAGCTCTTTAACCGAGATAATTTTTTTCACGCGATAGGCATTAGCTCCGGCAAAAGAAAATCCATCCTCAAGTTTTCCTTGTTGAGCATTAGTTAGAGCGAGGGCAATACAATAAGGTGAATTTTCGAAATTACAAGTCTTTAAACACCTCCAGGGACATTTAAAAGGTTTCCTAATCCCAGCTGATACTTCTTCAAGAAATTTATTATTGATTGCTCGACCAGGTAAGCCAACCGGGCTATCAATTATAATCAAATCCTCTTTTTTACATTTTAAATAATTTTCTTTGAATTTTAAGGAAGCATCACACTCATAAGTAGCTACAAATCTAGTGGCCATCTGCACTCCTTGAGCTCCCAATTGAATATATTTGTAAATATCCGCCCCGGTATAGATACCTCCGGCAGCAATTACTGGAATATTTTTATTAGAATGCTCCTCATAGGTCTTTATCACCGAAATTATTTCGGGCAATAATTTTTCCAGTGAAAAACTAGGATTATTAATCTGCTCTTTTTTAAAGCCCAGATGTCCACCAGCCAATGGCCCTTCAACAACCACACCGTCAGGTACATGCTGGTAATTTTTTTGCCAATATTGAAATATAACTTTAGCTGCTCTGGCTGATGAAACTATAGGAATAACCTTAGTTTTATTTTCTTTTAATTTATCGGGAAGTAATATTTTAAGATTTCTTAAGGGAAGCCCTGCTCCCAGTAAAACTAAATCTGCTTCTTCTTCTATGGCAATTTTTATAATATCATAAAAATCAGAAAGAGCGACCATTACATTTACACCTATAATTCCTCTGGTCATTTTCTTTGCTTTTCTGATCTCTTTTCTTAAGGCTCTTTTATTTGCTTCACTAAAATTTGTGGCAAAATCAGGCTCAAGCATGCCAATACCTGCCGTCGCGATAACCCCAATGCCACCTTGGTTAGCCACTGCTGAAGCTAATCCTGACAAAGAAATACCTACGCCCATTCCCCCTTGAACAATAGGAAGGCTGGCCTTTAAATCACCTATTCTTAATTTAGGTATTTCATTTAAATTCATATATCTTTAAACTCTTTCCGGATATTATAAAACTGCAAGTATATTTTATCCATTTTTTAAAATATTATAACATGATTACTACCCAAAAAGTACCCATGCTTTACAGATAATACTAATCAACATATTTAATTATTTACCCTATGCACCTTTAAGGGACAAGGTTATAAATACCTTTAAAAATCAGACTTTTAAATAACAAAAAGCATAATTTAGAGAATAAAATCTTTAAAAAATATGATCTAAATTATGCTTTTTAAATTAACTTAAACTTATTAATTAAAATAAATTATATCACTGTTGATTTATGCAAACTGAGAAGCTGCTTTAATATTCCACTTTCATATTTCTTTTCTCCGGTAAACTACTTTACCTGCCACCATAGTTAATTCAGTTTCTAAGTTTTTATTTAAAATAACTATATCCGCATCTTTATATAGTTCTAAACTACCTTTTTTATCATCTATCCCCAGGCACTTCGCTGGATTATAACTTGCCATTTGGACTGCGTTTAATAATGAAATACCTACTTTAGTTACCAAATTTTTAACTGCTTTATCCATTGTTAACACACTGCCAGCTAAAGTACCATTTTTTAATTTAGCTTGTCCTTGAGTCACAATAACCTCTTGCCCTCCTAAATCATAAGTACCTTCTTTAAAACCTGTTGCCCTCATTGCATCGGTAATCAAAACTAATTTTTCACTTTCTTTAATTTGAGTTAACATTTTTAATACCATTGGATGAAGGTGTATTCCATCAGCAATCATCTCTACTATCAATTTTGGAGAAGATAAAGCTGCTCCTACCACTCCTGGCTCACGGTGGTGTAACCCTCTCATAGCATTAAATATATGGGTAACCTGGGATAAGCCAGCTTGAATACCTTCCTGCACTTGCTTATAAGTAGCATTAGAATGTCCAACCGAAACAATAATGCCTTGTTGGTGTAACCAACGAATAAAATCAATTGCTCCGGGCATTTCTGGTGCAATGGTAACTAAACGAATTAAATTACCGGAAGCTTGATTAAATTCTAAGAACTCCTCCACCGAAACTTTTTTAATATCCTCTTCTTTTTGAGCCCCTTTCTTTTCAGGATTAATATAAGGTCCTTCCAGATGTATTCCCAAAATTTCAGCAGTTCCAGTACCTTTTAACCTTGCTTCATGAATACTTTTAAGACTTTTAATAATTTTATCTTTAGTCATTGCCATTGTGGTAGGAAGAAATGCTGTAGTACCAAAACGAGAATGAGTAGTAGCAACTTGCTTTATAGCTTCATATTCTCCGTCCATAACATCTGATCCACCACCACCATGAACATGTATATCAATATACCCAGGAACTATAAATTTATTTTGAGCTTCAATTATCTCTACATTTTTCAGAATAGCTAGATCTTCTTTTCTATCTGTTATGGCAATAATTTTTCCTTTTTCAATAATAATAATTCTATCCTCAAGTAATTGAAAAGGAGTAACTATAGTACCATGCAAAATAGCAGTCCTTTTGTTTTGGTTAATAATATTTAATCACTCTCCTTATAAAAAATTTACAGAATTGCAAAATTTATTTACCTTAACAAATTTTTATCAAAACTACCCTTCACTATTTACTAAAGGTAAACTGGCAGCAGCAATAGATTGACCCACTCTTCTAATAGATTCATCAGGAAGATGTATAGAAATTTTATTAAATAATTCTACAAATTCTTCTTGTAAAACTTGAATTGCCTTTTGTAAAATTATAGGTCCACCTTCACCTGAAGTAACTCGACCCAATATTAATATATGTTCTAGATCATAAAAATCTGCATAATGTGCAATAGCATATCCTAAATATACCCCAATTGTTTCAAAAATTTTTACTACCTTACTATCCCCTTTAGCAAGTAATTTTTGGACAAATTTCAATTTTTCAGCAGGAGTTTGTTTTTCGCTAAAAATAATTCCAGCTCTTTCTGCAAGTCGTATAACCGCTACTTGGGATAAATACTGAACTCCACATCCATAGTCTTTAGACCATACATCAATAGGCGCTTGTTCATTGAAATCAATAGGTACAAAAGCTAATTCGTTTAGCTGAGTAGTAATATTCCCCTTTCTATCTACATAACCCCCTGCTTCACTAGATCCCATAGCAATGCCTAGCACTGCATTAACTTTTAATGACATAGACCCGGCTAAAGCTGTAACTTCTCCATCATTTATCACTTTAAAAGGAACATCCCATTCCTTTTGTATATCTAAAAAAATATTTTTTACTCTTTTTTCAAAAAGATCAGAAGAAATTCCACGAAATATGGAAGCAGCCATTACCCGATTATTTATATAGACCCCGGCAGAACTTCCTCCTATAGCATCAATGCGGGGCATACGTGCCGCAGCACGATGTAACATAGACATAATTTCGTGATAATGATAGTTTGGATTAGTTTGTACGCCAGGGTTCCATACTACTTCCTCACTAAAGACTACTTTACCATCTATTACCGCACTTACTTTTCTATCACTTGCCCCGAGGTCAAAACCGATACGGCATCCTTTAAGTTGTCGATTTAAAGGAATTGATTTTTCTTTAACCGGAACTACTTGTTCGGCACTACAAGCCACTATAGAAAAAGGCTTTTCATATATATTAGACATAAAATTTGCATCAAAAAAACGTTTCCCTTTTTGAGAATATAATCTTTTAATATATTCGCCAATTTCTTGGGGACCAACTATAATTATTTTAGGTCCACCGTAAATCCATAAAAGCGTCTTTACTAAGCGTTCTAGGTAAAAATAATTCAGGGAAGCATATTTAGCTTGTGGAGGAAAAACTTGTGTTTTAAAAACTTTTATTAAAATATCTCCTCTCTTTAAAGCAATAGTAAGAGGAATCCCTCCTCCTGAATTACGGACATTAAACTGAAAATTATGATTCCATAAGACAGCCGGCATAAAACTATCATCGAGCGGGGGAAGCACTCGGGGTTTTATTAAAGTAATTAAATTGCCAGACATAATTTATTCATAACCTTTCTTTGGTAAATTACAAATATGGTTCCAAAAATTTCTTTGCTTCTAAAATATCTTTCTTCTGCTGTTCCCCTGATATCTCTCGTTCTATAGTTATGGGCCCTTGAAAACCTTTCTCTTTTAATCTAGAGATTAATAGGGGAAAATCGACTTCACCCTTTCCAACTGGAACTTCAATTCCAAGGCTCTCATCACGATTAGGCCAGAGGGCATCTTTTGCATGCATACCCCTTACATATTCTCCAAGAATTTCCACCGCATCTAAAGGATGAGCCATGCCATAAAGAATTAAATTAGCTGGGTCTAAATTTACATAAGCATTATTACCAATATCAGCAATTAATCTTTTAAGCGTTGATGGTAATTCCTGCCCAGTTTCAAAACAAAATATCTGACCATTTCTTTGGCAATATTCAACAAATTTTTTCATCACTGGAACAAATCCCAAATATAGAGGACTTTTTGGATCATTTGGTATAGCACCAACGTGGGAAGTAATGTTTTTCACGCCTATTTCATAAATCATATCAGAAAATTTTTCTGCCAATTTAAATCTTCTGGTACGATACTCCTCAGGGATAAAACCTACTGTTGAAACCCCTTCTATTCTATTATAAATCTGTCCCTCAAATACCAAAAAGAAAGAACTTATCTCAATACCAAACTCTTCTGAAGCCCTGCTTATATCTTTCGGTTTTAATCTATCTATCATAAGCTCCGCTGTGCAAGAAACCTGACAGGTTCGCATTCCTAATTTAGCTACCTCTTCAAAACTCTCTTTTATATTTTCAGTAACATGAATCATTGCACCAAGCTCCATCTTCATAATAAAATCTCCTTCTCAATTCTTGCTGATTCTATTTCTTTAAGAACAATCTCTAAAGATGCTTTTGCCTCTTCAGGGGTAACTCTTTCCGGGTATTTATCATTTTGCAAGCACTCAATCCAATATTTATCTTCATTATAATATCCCCCAAGTTCAGAAATATTACCACCAGTATTAACAGAATTTACTTTCGGCCTTGGAACATCCACCAATTTAGCTTCCTCTTTCCCATAAATTATTAACGGCTGATTTTTGGAATTGTATTCTAAAACAGTACCATCCTCAAATACTCCTCTTATTTCTTGCATGAATCCATAAGACTTACTTAAATCCCAACCCCCTTCAGCGTTTACTATCATATCTCTGTACCTATATGTTGAACATATATGTTGCCATCCTTTTTTATCATTTTTCCCTAAAGAATAAACTGATTTCGGTTTTCCTAATAAATAATAAATATAATCTACATCATGGATATGAAGATCAAGTGCAGCACTGCCACTTCTATTAGGGTCAAAATACCAATTATCCCATCCATATATAGGAGGTGCGCTAATACGAGTACATTTAAGAACTTCTAATTTACCAAATTTTTTTGAATCTACAATCCTCTTAAACTCAATATATTCTGGCCAAAAACGTAACACCATACCAATCATTAATTTTACTTTTGCCTTTTTTGTTTCTTTAATCATTTCTTCGGCATCTTTTACTGTAAGTGCAAATGGTTTCTCACAAAATATATGCTTCTTGGCCTGGGCAGATCTTATAACCAATTCTTTATGTAAATGTGTAGGAAGAAAAATACTAATAGCATCAATTTCTTTATTGTTTATTAATTCATCTGCATTACTAAATACTCTTGCACCAGTTAAATTAGCTAACTCTTTTGCCTTATCCTGTCGAATATCTGATACACCTATAACTTTAACATTCTGTAAAGTCCTATAACAGTTAGCATG
>PFIP01000147.1 GCA_002782675.1 Candidatus Infernicultor aquiphilus | reverse complement strand
TGGTTTTGAACTAATATCATAAACCACCCGGTTAATACCTTTAACTTCATTAATAATTCTATTAGATATCTCTCCTAATATCTTATATGGTATTTTAACCCAATCAGCAGTCATACCATCACTACTGCTTACAATCCTTAAGGTAAGGGCAAAATCATAGGTTCGACTATCTCCCATTACTCCCACTGTCTTGATGGGAAGTAAGATGCCAAAAGATTGCCATACCTTTTTATAGAGACCGTTCTTTTTTATTTCTTGTTTAATTATTTCGTCTGCTTCTCTTAAAATATCTAATTTTTCCTTCTCTACCGGACCAATTATCCTGATAGATAAGCCCGGACCAGGGAAAGGTTGTCTCCAGATTACCTCTTGGGGGAATTTCAACTTTTTAGCGATTTTTCTCACTTCATCTTTAAATAGATATTTTAAAGGTTCCAAAATTTTAAGGTTCATCTCTTCAGGTAGTCCACCTACATTATGATGGGATTTAATTTTAGAAGAAGGCCCTTTTAAAGAAATACTTTCTATCACATCAGGATAAAGAGTGCCCTGTAATAAATATTTTATTTTACCTATTCTTTCAGCATTCTCCTCAAACACTCGAATAAATTCTTCTCCGATAATCTTTCTCTTTACTTCCGGGGCACTTACACCTCTTAATTTATCTAAAAACCGGTTAGAGGCATCGATATAGTTTAAATCAATTTTAAAATTCTCTTTAAATATCTTCTGAACTTCTTCTGCTTCCCCTTTCCTCAATAGACCATTATTAATGAAGATACAGTGTAGCTGATTACCAATAGCCTGGTGGGTTAATACTGCTGCTACTAAAGAATCTATCCCTCCACTTACTCCAGCAATGACTTTCCAGTCTCCTACTTTTTCTTTAATCTCACTTAAAGATTGTCGAATAAAAGATTCAAGATTCCAGCTGGGATTACACCGACATATATGATAGAGAAAATTTTTAAATATCTTTTTTCCTAAAGGGGTATGGGTAACTTCAGGGTGAAATTGAACACCATAAATTTTCTTACTTTCATTTACCATAGCTACGGCTTTGGTATTTTCACTATGTGCAATAATCTTAAAATTTAAAGGAAGATCTTTCACTAAATCCTGATGGCTCATCCAACAGGTAGTATTGGTAGGAAGTCCGTAAAAAATATCTTCCTGATTATCCAAAATAATATTAATTCTACCATATTCTGCCTGAGATGTTTTTGCTACTTTTCCTCCTAAAACTTGAGCAATTAACTGAGCACCATAACAGATTCCTAATATAGGTAGGTCTAATTCAAATATTTTTTCATTACACCTTGGTGCTTGTTTTTCATACACACTGGCTGGCCCCCCGGAGAGGATAATTCCTTTCGGTGGATTTTCCAATAGTTTATTTAATTCAACATAATAAGGAAATATTTCTGAATAGACTTTTGCCTCCCTTACTCGTCGGGAAATTAACTGGGTATATTGCGAACCAAAATCTAAAATGGCAATCCATTCTTTCTTTTTTTCTGTTTTCAAATAAATTCCTCCAGCTTATACTTTTCAATTTTGGTCATTAATTTCTAAAAATATTAATAATTATTTATCCTAAATTTATTCACGGTAATTAATTATAACATATCTTTAATTGCTAACCATAATAATTTAAAATTTTAATTTTAAATTATTAAATGGTTGTCCCCCAAAAAGTAAACAAAATGGTTGGGAAATAACCATTAAATAATTTTTATATTTTTTTAAAAAAAAGAAGGATTTTTATATATCAATGTAGTAGAGTATAATTATAATTAAATCTAGTAATCTGTATGAAGGTAAGGGGAGAGGTCTTTTCTTCTTCAGAAAAGGAGCCGAAGGGGCAAGGTGTATAATACATTTAAACTCTCAGGCAAAGGGACCCTTGTTGGACAGAACTCTGGAAAGTTTTTTAATAAACACCGAAGGGGTAATTTTCCATCGGTCAGCGGTGGAAAAAATCTCTCAGGTAAAAAGACAGAGTAGAAAATAAAAAATAAAATAATAAAAAACTAAGGAGGTACCCAAATGAAATCAGATTTACAGATTGCTCAAGAAGCTATACTGAAACCGATCACTGAAATCGCTGAATCTATTGGAATTAAAGAAGAGGAAATAGATCTTTACGGTAAATATAAAGCCAAGGTCTCTCCGGATATTCTAAAGAGACTACCAGACCGTCCTCAAGCAAAATACATCGTAGTAACTGCCATCACTCCTACTCCTTTAGGAGAAGGCAAGACAGTAACCTCTATCGGCTTAGGCCAGGGTCTGGCTAAGATAGGCAAAAAAGTAATCAATACCCTGCGCGAACCCTCGATGGGACCGGTCTTCGGAATAAAGGGTGGAGCAGCGGGTGGAGGATATGCGCAAGTCGTTCCCATGGAAGACTTAAATCTTCACTTTACTGGAGATATCCATGCCGTAGGAGTAGCCAATAACCTACTCTGTGCTATGCTGGATACCCACCTACAAAAGGGTAACCAATTAGGGATAGATATCCATAATATCAATATCAACCGGGTAGTAGATATCTCTGACCGAGCCCTACGTCAAATCATTATCGGTTTAGGAGGAAAGGCCAACGGTATCCCCCGCGAGACTGGCTATGATATTACCGTTGCTTCTGAGGTTATGGCTATCCTTTCTTTAGCTACTGATATCTTTGATCTGAGAGCAAGATTAGGTCGAATGACGGTAGCCTATACTACCGATGGTAAACCAGTAACTGCTGAAGACCTAAAAGCTGCTGGGGCTATGACTGTTCTTTTAAAAGATGCCTTAAAGCCCAATCTCATTCAGACCTTGGAACACGGTCCCTGTCTGATGCACTGTGGACCTTTTGCCAATATCGCCCATGGCAATAACTCCGTTTTGGCTGATCTAATCGCCTGTAAATTAGCTGACTATGTAGTAACCGAATCCGGTTTTGGGGCGGATATGGGCTTTGAGAAGATGTGCAATATAAAATGTAGAACCAGTGGACTAAAAGTAGATGCTGCGGTAGTAGTATGTTCCATCCGTGCCTTAAAGATGCACGGTGGAGCTATCAAGGTAGTGGCTGGTAAACCCTTGGACCAGGAAACTTTGGCTAAAGAAGATTTAGAAGCAGTGGCTAAAGGTAGTGAAAATTTAGAAAAACAGGTAGAAAATGTTCTTTTACACGGAGTTCCTGCCGTAGTAGTTATTAACCGATTTACTACTGACACCCCCGCTGAGATTGAACTGGTTAAAGAAAAAGCCCTGGCTGCCGGGGCAACTGCTGCGGTTACCCATGAAGTCTGGGCCAAAGGGGGAGCAGGTGGAATCGAATTAGCCCAGGCAGTAGTAGAGGCTACTAAGAAATCTAATCATTTTCACTTTCTTTATCCCTTAGATATACCTATTAAAGAGAAGATCGAGGCTATAGCCACCAAGATCTATGGCGCCGAGGGAGTTGATTATGCCCCTTTAGCTGAAAAGAAAATTAAACTTTTTACTGAGTTAGGTTTTGATCAATTGCCTATCTGTATGGCTAAGACCCATCTTTCTTTATCTCATGAGCCATCAGTTAAGGGTAGACCTCGTAATTTCCGCATACCTATTCGAGATGTGAGGGCTTCAGTCGGAGCAGGTTTTCTCTATCCTCTTCTGGGGACTATGATGACTATGCCCGGTTTACCTTCTGTACCTGCGGCTATGAAAGTAGATATCGATAAAGAAGGAAAGACAGTGGGATTGTTTTAATCAGTCGGGAGTAGGGGCGTATTGCAATACGCCCACAGATACCAGAAGGCAAAACAGGACGGGTCGGATAAATTCGACCCCTACACCTAATACTAATGGTGTAAACGGCTATCGACTAAAAACTATCTCAAGGAGATGATGTTTGGAACTAATTATCAATCATTTGTCCTTCCTGCCTGTCTGCCACACAGGCAGGCGAAAGCAGGAATCCAGAGAAAAAGACTGGATTCCGCATCAAGTGCGGAATGACAGAAATACAGTAACCCTGTAGCAAGACTACAGGGAATTATCAAGTTAAAAATTTTAAGTATAAAATAAAAACAATAAAATAAATGGAGGAAAAACAAAAATGACCAATAAAGTAATTAAAAATTTGTATTATACTAAAAGTGACGAATGGTTAAAGGTAGAAGATGATATGGGAACAGTAGGAATTACTGATTATGCTCAAGATCAACTGGGTGATATTGTTTACCTGGAAAAAATAAAAAAAGGAAAAAAATTAAAACAAGGTGAAGCGCTTACTACTATTGAATCAGTAAAAGCTGTATCTGATGTAAATACTCCGGTAAGCGGTGAAGTAATCGAAGTAAACGAAAAAGTTATGGAAGATACTTCTATCATTAATAAAGAACCTTATGGCGAGGGTTGGATTGCTAAAATTAATATTGATAATAAGGACGAATTAAAAAAACTTATGAATAACCAGGAATATTCAGAATATAGAAAAGAATAGAGAGGTGAAATAATATGAGATATATCCCCAATACTGAGGAACAAAAAAAGGAGATGTTGAAAGAGATTGGTGTTTCATCTTTTGATGACTTAATTAAAGAAGGTGTTCCTCAAAGTATTCGATTAAAAGGAAAACTAAATATCCCAGAAGCGAGATCTGAAACCGAATTAGAAGAAAAAATTTATAATATTGCTCAAAAAAATTCTAACTTTTACTTAATGAAACCCCTAATAGGCGCAGGTGCTTATCGACATTATATTCCGGAAGCAGAAAAATTCCTTTTACAAAGAGAAGAATTTTGGACTTGCTATACTCCCTACCAGCCTGAATTAAGTCAAGGCACCTTGCAATCAATTTTTGAATATCAAAGCTACATTTCCCGACTTATTAAAATGGAGGCAGTAATACCTTCTATCTATGATGGAGCTTCAGCAACTGCCGAAGCGGCATTAATGTCTTTAAGATTAACTCACAAAAATAAAATTATGGTTTCCAATTTAGTTCATCCTCATTACCGAGAGACAGTTAAAACCTATTTAGCCCCTCATGAACCAGAAATTATTGAGTTACCCTATAAAAATGGTTTGGTGGATCTAGAAAAATTAAAGATTTTAATTAATGAAGATGTCGCTTCGGTAATTATTCAAAACCCAAATTTCTTTGGTGGAATAGAAAAATTAGCGGAAATTTCCGAAATAGTACATTCTAAAGACGCCCTATTAATCATGGTAATCGCAGAAAGTATATCCTTAGGTGTTTTGAAAGCTCCCGGAGACATAGGAGCTGATATCGTAACTGGAAATGCCCAATCCTTTGGAATGGATTTAAATTATGGTGGTCCCTATAATGCTTATTTGGCAACCAAAAAAGAATATATCCGGCAACTTCCGGGAAGAATTATCGGAGAAACGACCGATGTAGATGGTAAGCGAGTTTTTGTGATGACTTTGCGGGCTCGAGAGCAAGATATAAGGAGAGAAAGAGCAACTTCTAATATCTGCACCAACCATAATTTAAATGTAATAGCAGCAGATATCTTCCTTTCTCTAATAGGTACCAAAGGTCTTTATCAAATTTCTCTTCTGAACACTAAATCTGCTCACTACTTAGAAAATTTACTATTAAAATCAAAGAAATTTGAAAAAATATTCGATTATCCTTTTTACAATGAGTTTTTACTGAAGAGTAAAGAAGATATAGCTACTATAAATAAAAAATTGTTAGAAAACAACTTTGTTCCCCCTCTTAAAATTTGTGAATTTTATAAAGAGGAAAATTTAAAGAATGTTTTACTCTTTGCGGTAACCGAAGTATTAAGCCGGGATAATCTAAATAAAGTTGCAAAAATTCTTTCGGAATAAGGAGAAATAAATATGAAATTAATATTTGAAAAGAGTATAAAAGATAGAGATGGTTATTCTCTACCTGGTGATCTATTTAAGGAAATAAAGATTGAAGATTGTCTACCTGAATACGCTATCAGTAAAAAGAAAAAATTACTTAGTGAAGTATCTGAAGTAGATGTTGTACGGCACTTCACCAAACTTTCTAAGTTAAATTATGGCCTCGACGATGGCTTTTATCCTTTAGGGTCATGCACTATGAAATATAATCCCAAAATTAATGAGAAATTAGCCTCGCTTAATAATTTTACCTATGCCCACCCCTTAGCTCCCGAAGAGACGGTACAGGGTTCCCTGGAGATTATCTATGATTTAAATAAACTACTCTGTGAGATAACCGCTATGGATGAATATACTATGGCCCCTGCCGCTGGAGCACATGGAGAATTAACCGGGAATCTCATTATGCGAAAGTATTTTGTCGATCGAGGAGATAAAAGACACAAGATGTTAATCCCCGATTCTGCTCATGGTACTAATCCTGCTTCCGCTGCCATGGCTGATTTTCAGGTGGTAGAAGTAAAATCAAATGAAAGAGGGACAGTTGATCTTACCGAATTGGCAAGGCTAATGGATAAAGATACGGTAGGATTAATGTTAACTAATCCTAATACAGTAGGTTTATATGATGAAGGAATAAAAAATATTGAAAAAATCGTCCACCATAAAGGTGGGTTACTCTATTATGATGGGGCTAATCTTAATGCTTCATTGGGCATTATTAGACCTGGAGATGCCGGTTTTGATGTAGTCCATCTTAATCTTCATAAAACCTTCTCTACTCCCCATGGAGGTGGAGGACCAGGGGCAGGAGTTATCGGAGTAAAGAAAGATCTTATTCCCTATCTTCCTACACCTATTGTTGCTTTTGATTCTACCCATAAAAAATATTATCTATTGGATTTGGGGAGTAAGAGTATTGGTATGGTAAGGGCATTCTGGTCTAATTTCCCAGTGCTGATTAAAACTTATGTCTGGATTCTTAGCATGGGACCAGATGGCCTTTATAATGCCTCAGAAACAAGTATAATAAACGCTAATTATGTACTGGCTAAATTGAAAAAATATTATAAACCAGCTTATGACCGTTACTGTGGTCACGAATGTACAGTTACTGGAAAAGAGTATAAAAAATATGGGGTAAAGACCTTAGATATTGCTAAAAGATTAATGGACTATGGTATGCATCCACCTACCATTTATTTTCCTCATTTTGAACCCTATGCCGAAGAAACTATAATGGTAGAACCACCGGAATCAGAAAGTAAAGAAATGCTGGATAAATTTATTGAGATTATGATAAAAATATCTAATGAAGCTAAGACCAATCCTGAATTATTAACCACTGCTCCCCACAATACCCCTATAAGAAGAACTAATGATCTAGTAGCTGCTAAAAGACCGATCTTAACTTATGACGATGAATTAAAACTTAAAGATGAATTAAAGTATAAAGATAAAAATATTGATTTTTAATCAGGAGGCACAAAAATGCAAGAAAAAGACCTATTAGTAACTCCTCTACACGAGGAGCACTTAAAATTAAAAGCCAGGATGATCCCTTTTGATGGTTTTGATATGCCAGTTCAGTATAGCAGTATTCTTGAGGAACATTTTGCGGTAAGAGAAAGAGTAGGTATTTTTGATGTATCCCATATGGGAGAAATTGAATTAAAAGGAA
>PFIP01000031.1 GCA_002782675.1 Candidatus Infernicultor aquiphilus | reverse complement strand
ATGTATTTCAATATTATTTTGACCTCCAAAAGGTTCCTTTATTAAAATACTTTTTTTCTCGTCTATAATATCTATAGAGCCACATGCTGGACATCTCTGTTTATTCATGTTCTTCCTCCAACTTATTAATTAGACCTGCTTTCTCCATGGCAAGATATATTGTCATATTTCTATTACTAGATAAATGAAAAGATTTAATAAGCCATTTATTGGTTTCATCATTATGCATAAATGCTATATACCCCAATTTATACATAGATGTAAATTCATAAGCATCAACCTTGATTGGTTTATTTTTATCATTCTCACATGCTTTTTTAAAATCCGCATACCTATAATACAACATTTTTACCTCAATTTCAAGTATTTTATACTTAAAGTAACAAAAATACCTAAATATTGATACTTTATATGTATTTTTTATAGACTAACGATACGGCTAAGCAGTTAACAAAGAAGAAGGCAGCAGATTTACCAGTTCGACTTCAGCCACTTGTTAGCCAAAAATATTTACATAAAAAAATAACTTCTTTTTGTCAAAAATAAAAACACAAAATTTCAATTCATAAATAGGAACAACCCTGTTCCTACGGAAAGGAAAGCTGACTGTTTTTCAGAGAACAACTCCAAATGTCTTATATATTATTCTACTTAGTGTAATTTTATGTCAAATGTGAAAACTACATTATTCCTGACTCAACAGTTTGAGTGGATGTATCTCTTTATATTTTTCTGTGTTTTTTTCAATAAAATCCCAAATATCATCTGGGGTTGCCATGCCTACCTCAACACCAAAATCCTTACCAACCTTCGCAAAAGCATCAGCCACAACCCATGAGCATATCGGGTATTTATTACCAGGAATCAATCGTCTAAAGAGATATATTCCAAAAATAGCCAGTCTTTTAAATGAGCGACAATCATACAATAGCCATATTTCTTGCCAACTTGTTTTTCGGCTTCATCAACAATATCTTTGACTTGTTCTGCTGTAAGATTGGTAGCGCGATAGACGGCTACAAAATCTTTCTTGGGTGAGCCATATTGAGACCAAAGTTTATGGTGCATTACCTTATATAGCGCCTCTACTACTATGGCAGTTTTCATATCACCTCTTTGAACAACTAAACCAACATGATTGACCTTGGTTCGTTTTTCGCCTATAGACCTGGTGAAAAAGCGAATTGCTTTACTTATTAAACCATAACCTCGTGTAAGGAAGATATCTCCCGGTTCAAGTAAAATACCCATAGAATCACCTCAATTTCTGTTGATATTCAGCAATACTTTTATTTAAGGAGTCATTTTGTTAGATTTCACAAATTTGCATTTCTGCGTTTTAGATTTTGTGAAGTTGTGAAGTTTGATTCCACATCCATTGACGTGTACAAATTTATTCTTTTAATATTCTATTGTCAGAGGAACCTTACCTATAACATTTTCACCTGTCATGAGAGTTTCATCATCTCATTAAAAATATTTAGGAGCTCCAATCTTTTATTTTCTTTTTCGGAATTTTCCTTATATTTAAGCTCTTGTAGCGATTTAATATATTTCTCTAAATTTTCTTTTGAAAAATTTTCTTTAAATAATAAGTAAGCTAATTCAAAAGTGTTTTTCTTCTCCGCTTCCTCTGCTAATTGCATTGCTTCATCCATTTTTCTTCTAGATTCTTCTTTGCTAGCTTCAATATCTCCAGAATATGTTCTAAATCTCCCCATAGAACCAAAAGTCCACGATCGTTCTAAAACAAATTTCATTCTATTGTCACCATGCGGTGAGAAAATAAAAATTAAAATCCTGCTCCATAAAATAGGTTCTACGTCTGGAAAAAGATTTCTTGATACTTCATCTAAATCCCTATCGAAGTTTTCTTCCAATTTCCACATTCTCATTTGAGTCCAATGTAAAAATTCATTTAATGATATTTTTGATATAATATTTTCCTTGTTCTCTAGATTATTCTTAGTGATCTTCCATTCTTTTGGAAAACAATTCTCCCAAATAGAATCGCTTTCCGAAGATTTTGCTATATTTTTAAAAAACACTCGGTAAAAAATGTTAAATAAAGAACTAATATAATAATGTTTCTTATCACTCTCAATAAATTCTTTCTTATAATTTTCTACATGCCTTCTAAAATGATTAAAAAAAGAAAAAGCTTCTATTCCTTTTAAAGAACGTTCTTCTATGTTGGTTAAAATAAAATCTAATATTCTTGAGATTTGACTAAAACTACCCAACTCTTTTACTTTGTCTTTTTTGATAAAATATGTATATTTTTTTTGCCACATCTTAAAATGCCATTCTAAAATTTTGGGCAAAGTGATTTCTAGTTCTGCTAATAATGTAATTGAGCGTCCATTTATAAAATTATAAAAATCATTCAGAAGCTGAGAAGTGATTTTAAAACTATTTTTTGGTGACTCTATCAACTGATCAATTTTTGAAAAAAATAAATTACAAAATTTTTGTTCGTTGTGAATATTTATATTTTTAACTTGCCATATAGAGCTCCATACAATTTCAAGATCATTATATCTATTTAACTTTCGCAAATAAGAGAATCTAAATTCAAATATATTTCCCTTAACCCAATGAGAAACTTTGAATATGATATTTACAAGTAATATTATACCAATAAAAATAAAAGGGACAGCAATCAATTTATATAGACCTGTTAGAATTTCCCAAAAAAACATTGGAAGAAATATTAAAAAAACGGATAAAATAAGTAATTTAATATTAAAAACATTATCTAAAATAACATGGAGATCTAGATATACAAATTCCTTTTCCTTATCCTTTCTCTTTTGATATATATCCGCTAAAACTGCTATAGCTAAAGGAATTAGAATGGTTAATAGGGCTAATCCTATCCCTTGAATTATATTTGGAAAATTATTTAATTTAGCAAGAGGTTCAATAAAATGAAGTATTAAAAAATCATATATCTTACCTATTATCATGCTTTCCTCTCTTCGCTAAATTCTTATTCTTTTTTTAATGTGATAAAACAACTTCCTGTTACATCAAATGTAAAAATTTGAAGTAAATTTTCTTTTAAGTTATTCATTTTTTTTAAAATCTTTATATGTCTTTAAAAATATTTCTATTGTTTCCTTTTCTTTACTGGATAAAGTAGGATCATCTTTAAATTTTTCTGCTAATTTATTTAAATCTGCAATACTATAAATTCGGTTAATTTCTTTTAAACTAAAAACCGTGTCATCTGAAAATGTAATACCCTTTTGAGACATAAGAAATTTAACAAACTTTTTGGCATCATCCCCAATAAGTGACAAAACGTACTTATTTACAATTTTATTATTATTTCCTTTAAATATTTCCCAATTACTTCCCCATTGATATAATACAAAAATACATCCTCCATCTTTTTCTGTAATTTCTTCAAATATATCTCTTTTTTCATCAACAAAGTATTTTTTCAATCGGTTAGCAACTTCGTTTTGCAATTTATCGAGATTTACTGATTCATAAATATTATGAAATAACCCACCCCCTCTTCTTTGACATAAATGAACTATAAGAACAGCAAATGGAAGATATTGGGTATCCATAACAACTTCTTCTAAAACAGATTGTATTTTATCTTTTTCTATTTTGTCATTAACAAGCAATAGCAAAAGACTAATTGAATTGTGATATTCAGAACCTCCAATACTTCCTTCACCTTTTATAGAAAACTTACCTGCATTTTTATATATAACTCTTATTATTTCATAAATCGCTTCTTTTGGTATTCTGTCTATAAATACCTTAAGTTTATTGAAAAATTTCGAAAGTATTGATTTTTTTTGAAGTTCAAATATTGTTTTAGAAATTACATTTTCTTTTTTTACGTTTTCTGTTGAAAGCCATGCATCTAAAGTTATTTCTATAAAATCATCGGATATATCCGATGATGGTACTTTTAACATAAAATATTTTCTAAAAGACTCTGGATGGGTAATTCTTTTTTCTGCCCTATAACTTGCTGCCATATCACTACCATATTCTATTCCACCACCGCTTAGAGCATTTTTCACTTCAATGAAAAATATATCCTTTAATAATTCTTTTATAACTTCTCCTTCTTTTTCATTCTTAATAAACTCATTAATATGTTCATTAATCAACTTATATTTTTTATTTGCTTCTAAATAAGCAAAGGGAGATAAAAAATAAATCTCAGTACTCCATTTTGAAGGGATATAGAACCAAGGATTATGCCAAATATCGTGATATATCCTGGAGTAAAAAACCCTTATTACCTCCAGAATTAAAAAATCATGTAAATTTACTTCATTCTTAATCGGCGGAAGCGTTGAACGTAAGCCATTTAGATATCTTTTTACGCGACGCAATGTTTTAAATATTTTTTTGACTTGTGTCTGATAAATAAGTGAAAAAGTTTTATTAAGTTTTTCTCTTCTTTCTTTGGAAATTACTAATTCATCAAAAAGTTTTTCTATATGATTATCTAAAAACTGATCAATATATTGCTGTTCAATTGCCGGTAATGGGATTGGTTTCTGTATGATTTTTTCCAAGAATTCCGGATCCATTTTCAAATTATCCTTAAGATAGCCTTGTACTATAGTTGGGTCAAGACATAATAGTAAAATTGTATTTTTGAAATTTGAACTAAGACGTACTAGTGTAGTGCGTCCAACGCTTCTTTACATTTGGCGATCTTCGCCAAAATACGCCCCACCGGAGCGCTCCAGATGAAAATCTTTGGATTTTGGTTGTGATTTTCCAGGTAGTCTTTGATAGCTTTGATCAAGGCGGAGACGTTTTGAAAAGAACCGCGTCGTATCCGTTTGTCGGTGATCTCGCGAAACCAGCGTTCGATCAGATTTAACCAGGAACTGGAAGTTGGTGTAAAGTGTAGATGGAACCGGGGATGCCGTTTGAGCCAGGACTTCACTCGCGGGTGTTTGTGGGTACCGTAATTGTCTACAATCAAATGAAGATCCAGTCCGAAGGGGGTTTCTCCATCTATTTGCTTGAGGAAACGGATAAACTCCTGGTGTCGATGACGCGGCATGCAGTCGCCGATAACTTTGCCGTCCAGCATACTTAAGGCCGCAAACAAGGTGGTCGTGCCGTGGCGTTGGTAATCGTGAGTCATCGTTCCGCAGCGGCCTTTCTTTAGCGGCAGACCCGGCTGGGTCCTGTCCAGGGCCTGGATTTGACTCTTTTCGTCCACGCAGAGAACCAGCGATTTGTCCGGAGGATTCAGATACAATCCAACGATGTCGTACAACTTTTCGACAAAGTGCTTGTCGCGGCTGAGTTTGAAGGTTTTGACCAGATGTGGCTTCAGGTGGTGTTGCTTCCATATCCGACGTATGGTTGCTTCGCTTAAGTCCTGAGCTTTGGCCATGGTTCGCGTACTCCAGTGCGTCGCCTGGGGAGGCGTGGTCTCTAGAGTGGCTTCGACCACCGCTTTGATTTTCGCTTTCGAAATTTTGGGGATACGACCGGAACGGGGCGCATCCTTTTCCAACCCGGCGCAGCGGAGGGACAAAAAACGCTGCCGCCAGAGTTGAACCGTAGGACGGGAAATCCCCAGGCGACAAGCTATGTCGTGGCTGAAGATTCCATCGGCTGCCATCTGGATGATTTGGGCGCGTTGTACCAATCGCAGGGGGAAGCTTTTCCCGTGAGCCCAGAGTCGGATGGTTGCCTGTTCTTGAGGATCTAAAATAATACGTTCTGATATGTTCATTTGAAATAAGCATAACATATATCCTTTTAAATGTCAAGTTATTTATGACGCACTACACTAGTTTAAAAACAAGTAAAATCTCATTTGGTTGAAGTCTGTCAATATCATCTATAAAGATGATAATTTTCTTTTTGGTCTGTGCTATATATGATTCGATTCTTTGTCTAATTTCTTCTATAGACTCTTTAGTATCCGAAAAATTTATTGTAATTCCTGTTTGAGATAGTCCCATAGAAATGAGATTTCGATACTTCAGAAATGTTTTTTTAAACCCAGGAAAAATAAACTTTTGACTGAGAGATTGTTCTATTTTATTATAAAAGGCAGTTAAAATTGCTTCTTCGCCTTTGAAATTCCAAGGGTCAAAATTTACAATTAGATAATCCTTGCTCTCCTTAAATTTATTTTTTAATAAATTAATAACTGAAGTTTTACCCTCTCCCCAACTTCCATAAAGTCCAAAAATAAAAGAATTTTCAAAAGGAAGACTTTTAATCTCTTTCTCTAAATCTTCAATAAATTTTTCTCTACCCAATAAATCCTGTTCCATAAATTGAATAGGCTCATCAAAGAGTGAATATTTATCTTTATTTAATATAGTTTGTTTTTCTCTTTTATCTTTCCAATAATAGCTTGATAAAATCCAAATTAGTACGAAAAATAAATTAACTAATAGAAAAATACAAAATTTATATGAAACATTGGTGGTGTATTTATTTTGAAATAAGATAATCAATAAAATACTAAAAAAAATAAACAAAACTATATAATCTACCCAAATCAAGGAAGTTTCTTTTAAATTATAAGTATTTTTATACCTCTGAAATAGTTCTTGAATTCTTTTCCATGAAAGTATAAGAAAAAATAGAATAAGAGCAGTAATTGCTATTAAATGATTTGTTAAGGGTTTGTTTAATAAACCATCAATAAAGTTTAATTGAAATAATACAGGAAAAATCAGAAATACAAAAAATATTGATAGAAGTAAAATAGAAGTAATTTTTAAAATATTTTTAATAATATATTTTATAAAATTTTGCATTATAATTTCTCTATAAACCTCTTTTATTTTTTGATTTTTTATTAAGGCAAAACTCTTTCTCACCTGACTAAATTTATCTAGTTATCACAGGTAATCAAATATTTAAAAGGCATCTCCTTTTTTATTTACCCCCATACTTCTGCGATTTTATCTTTAATTTTATTTTCAAAAATCGTAATTAATTCTTTGTTGGCATTAATAACTTTTTGTTCTTTTATAATTTTAAAAACAATTTTCTCTTGTATTTCGAGAGAAGGAAGAGGAACTTTAATATGTTTAATAACATTTGCATTAAATTGAGGTTGCCCTCCTCCTTGTACCAATTCATTTTTTTGCTTCCTATAATTTGAGCTTTGTGAAAAAATCCAATAAAATTTACTATTAATTTGTTCTTTTCTAAAATTAAGCCTTATTAAATATCCTGCAAAAATAGCTTTAATCTCTTCATCGAAATATAAAGTCTTTCCATATGTAGCACCCGTTCGAGCAACTAAAACATCACCCTTTTTTAAAATATATTTCTTTGATTTTTCGTTAAGATTTACATATTTAATTTCGTCATATTTCAACAACCCATCCTCAGAAATATCTGTTATACGAATATACCGATATTCGCCATTGTTTTTTGCTGATTCTGAATATCCATATTCAAGTTTGCATATCTTATCTAATTCTATAATTTCCCATTCAGGGTCAATTTTGAAGGTTGGTTTGTAATTTTCCACAACTTGTTTTGCACCATCGATTATTTTTTGATAGCTGTCCAATTCAGAAACAA
>PFIP01000080.1 GCA_002782675.1 Candidatus Infernicultor aquiphilus | reverse complement strand
TTGCGCTCCAAAGGAAGGAAAGGATAAAAAGAAATAAGGAGGATATATGAAAACACTATCGGATTTTTCATGCGGGGGGTGGGAAAAACAGATACCATTGCGGCAATTAAAGAGACACTATCCTTATAGTATTGGGAAAATGCTCTATAATTATCAAATTAAAAATTTCTAAGAAACATCCCCCTTTCTGCTATCCTGCGTCTAAGCAGCCCTTTTGATTTCTTTTTCCCAGCCCATATCCATTTCAAGAACTCATCTCCTGCTGCTTCATATTCACCCCTATTAATCTTTGCCCTCAAAGCGCTTCGCTGCAAGCTGCCCGAACCCAAATTAAACGTAAAGCTGACAAGCGCATCAAACTGGCTGTCATTTAACGGCACACGGATAAGCCTCAAAACCGCCCTTTCCGCTGTCCAGAGGTCTTTTCTAAGCAACGCCTCCCCTTCTTGCGGCGTTAGCATTGTAAAGGTCTCAGAGGGCTTAATAAGATGCCCGATTCCCACAGTCCATAGTCCTGCTACATCTCTGTAGGGAAAGGCTGAGAAACCCTCAAAGGCCTGGATTAAGAATATTCCCTTATCGGTTGCCTGTCTATGCACTACTTTCTGCTGCCAAATACGTATTTCATTGACCTATTACCAAAGAAATGACCAAGCACCAAAAAGAATACCTCTGTATCAACAGGAGTCCATACAAGTCCTGCCCTGTATTTCATCATTCCATAAAGCCCTGTGATATAATAGGCTATCACTGGTCTAACACTTGAATTTAAAGCGTTTATGCCTATAACAAGCAAAGCGCCCACGCCGTCTATCCGCACATTACCAGTCTTAGGGTATTCAGATAAAGGCTGATATGCCGCATAGACAGCTTTACTCTCTCCTATGTCAGCTTCGGCATTAATTTCTTCAACCCTCTCTGTGTGTCCCTGTGCCTGAGCTTGCATTTGGAGTTTTAGTATCTCCAGTTCATGGTTTTTATCCTTGCTGTCCTGAAACATCTTTAGCCCCTGCGGGACTATTGCGCTTAGAAAACCGATAATTAAACTAATCATTTTAACGCCTCCTTATTTCTTCTTCTTACTATGCGTAAACATTCCTTCAGCCTTGCCTATTGCCTGCTTCTGTGTTAATCCCTCTTTTTTAAGAACAGGAATCGCTCTGGCTACATATTTGTTTCTTGTTTCATTCTTTTTTACTGTCGGCATTTTTAATCATCTCCTTTTCACAATCATCACATTCTATAAAAAATGCTTCTTTCTCATAATCAATAATTTTCTCTTTTTCTTGCACTATGCTCAATAATAATATCCAGTTTCTTATCCATAGATTTATGCTGTTCCTTGATAAATTCTATCGTTGCGTTAAAAGTTGAATTTGGAACCTTATTATCAATTTCCGCCTGCATTCTGTCAAGCCTCTGTTTAAAGCCCAAGTAGGATAGTATCACTCCAACTAATCCTCCGCCTGCACTATATCCAGCATTTTCTATGCTCATTTCACTGCCCTTTCAAGTTTTTTTAGACATTCCCTGCAATCATCATCCCTGCATGAGACGTTATCACGGCATAGCCTTGAACCCCTGTTATCAACCTTGCCATTAGGACAATAATCCTTTGATTTAAGGCAATTTAAGGAATATGTTTCTAATTCACGCTCAGTCATTTTAAAGCCTCCCTCAACATCTCTTCCCCGCTTTCTGTTTTGAAGCGAGTCTTTCCAAACCCCTCTATTTTTCTTTCTCTATCTATATCTTTATAAATAATTAGTGATGCTCTTAATCTAAATGTATTAACGACTTTCTCTATAATTCTTGCTTTTGCTTCATCATTTCTGTTTTTCCATGATGCAGAATTGACTATTTTATCAAGCTGTTGTTTAGCAGGCTTCCCGGATAACTCTGCATACTTATCATGTTCTTCGGGTGTTAATTCTATTCCTCTTATAGTTTTTGCCGGCATCCCGATATTAAGTTTAAGCCTTACTATTTCATTATCAACTTTGCTCATTTTATCAGTTGATATTCCAATCGGGGATATAAAACCGCTTGATTCTCTTTTTATTGGTCTGCCCCATAAATCTCGTTTAGGCAATAACGATTCAGATACCAATGGAATCTTAGATTTAATTACACCTAACGGAGTTTCGGTTCTTCTTAATGTAGGGTCTATTTCTCTTGCCACTCCGCCAACTCCGGAAGGAATTACACTGCCCGTTAATTGATTAACCCATTTTTCGCCATATCTCTGAGGGTCTGAAATAGCATCCATAGCATTTACAAAACCAGACATAAAAGTTTTAGATGTGATGTTTTTTGTGAATGATAATGCTATTTGACCAGCCAATTCATTGATAGTTTTTTCATTAGTTCCCTCATCTATCAACTCTTTCATATCAGCAGCCATACCGATAATTGAACCAAGCGGCTCAAGGCGGGAATAGCTATAATATTTACCTTCTATTTTTAGTGAATAAGGCTGCCACCCTGTTCTATATAAAGCGTCTCTTTTATTTTTGTCTTTTGGCCCGCCGCCAGTAATCAATCCCTCTGTTACAAATTGCATTGCAGCAATTCCCAGAATAGTTCCAATGCCTATTTTAGCTAAAGCCTCACGCCTTTTAATTCCTGTTTTCTTCAAAGCATAAATAAGAGCTAAGGGGGTTCTTTCCAAAGTAAAGGAAGCTATATTAGCGGGGGTTCTTTTAAACGGGGCGATATATTGAAGTGGCGTTCCGATAATTGGAAGCGTTTGACTTTTAATAAGCCAAGAAGCGATAGCATTGGGGTTGTTGAATGTCCTATATAGCGCTTCTTTCCCCGCCCTTGCTTTCATACTATCTGTTGGATTGTTTAAAAGTTCTGCTATTCTTTCTGCCCTTACGCTACCCTTCAATCCTTCCCTAACTGCAATTCTATAGGCATCTGCATTTAATTCTGCTCTATAAACAACAGCCTTAAAAACATTATCCGCTGCTTTTAACAATGTTCCGGGGGTTCTTATAACACTACCAACTTTCCCCGGAATAGTCTGTTGTTGCACTTGTTCAATTTTCCCCGCTAAAACTATATCAGCAGGGAGGGCTTGTTCAAAAGATTTAAGCCCCGCTCTCACCCCATCCTTAATCCCCTGCCAAATTCCAAATTGCTTACTTTTAATAAATTCATTTACTGTT
>PFIP01000172.1 GCA_002782675.1 Candidatus Infernicultor aquiphilus | reverse complement strand
TATTCCAAAAATCCTCTGCTTCTTTTTCCATCTTGGCGAGCCTGGTATAATAATCAGGAAATTCAGTAAGATGCGCTAAGGCAATTTTTCCGGTAGTTAAGGGGTCATCATTCGTAACATTTGTTGCTGGATCACGTAAACCATGTTCTAACTCTACATCCATTCCCATTCTAAATTGTTCTAGATCAAACTTATCCCAGGTTATACCTAATTTTTTGCCAATTTTCTCTGCTTCGCTTACATTAAAGTGTTTTTTAGCTTCCATTTTTTTCACCTCCTTCTTTATATCTTAATCTGTTACTCGAACTAATTTCTCCTATTTCAATTGGATATCTCTAAAACCCGCCATGAAACCCAATCTAATGGTACTGTACCTAAATATGTATCTGCACTAGTTAAAATACGCTGAGGATTTCCTAACAAATCAAGTGGTACCCAAATTTTTATTTCCTTTAAATTACGTTCTACTTTTATTACTCCTATAGGAAGTAGGTTGTTCTGGTCTAAAACCTGATGTTCAATTGCTCCAAACTTGATATGTAATTTAGGCATCTCTTGGAATGGCCGGTCTTGGCGATATCCAAAGATATATACTGAAACTCCTACTGCCTCTGCAATAGGACGCGATAATTTAATAGAAAATATAAGATCATTATCTTCGAGACGCACAAAACGTTCTTACAAACCCACAAAAGAGGTACGCTCTTGAGCGTTTAACTGTTCTGGAAATTCAGTAAGATCTATCTTACGATCAGAGGTTAGAAATGCACCAGCACTATTTGGTTTTAAGGTAATAACCGGAAAGTCACCGAATAATTCATTAGTTCGTATAAAGGAAAGAAGATATTTAGCGTTAGAATTGTATTGGGATTTATGTTTTTTAATAGCGTTGTACTTTAGTTTAACTTCTTCATTATTCAAGTTATTATTCTGCCAAATAATCGTTTGTTTGAAAAGTTGAGGAGGCTCTAATAGTTTATCAGGAAAATATCCTTTTGGTTTAGGCCATTTTTTATAATGTATCAAATATGGGAAAAGGGTTGCCTGTATTTCCTCATCAAGATCCCAAAGCGCAATATTAGTAAAAAGATAAAGTGCCCTATGATCAGGGTGATGGTCGCTGGGATGAGAAAGAAATATCTTGGTAGGTTTAAATTCACGTAGTATAGTTTTTAAGTCTTGTAAGATTTCCTCACCCTTATATAGTGCCCCAGGACGAAATGCATTATCATAGGGTACAGCTTTTACTTCGGTAAGCATACTGTCAACCGGTGGATTATCTCCCCAATGAGAATACCAGATATTTAATGTACGAAAATCAGGATAACCTAAGAAAGTTAACTGTTCTGATGAAATCCCTAACACCTTAGCAGCAGCTATTGCTTCATCGTGACGTATTAAACCCATGGTCTGCACTGCTTTTGGCATCACCACAGGACGTTTGCGATAAATCATAAATGACCACTGGTTATTATCCCCATAAGTTAAAAAAACAATACGTACAGGCAGATTTAGCTTCACAGCCTTTTGAATAATTCCCCCGCATCCTAAAACTTCATCATCCGGATGTGGAGCTAAAATAAGAATGCGATCCTGGGGAGTAAGAGTTACATTTTGCCATGGTAATTCTTGAGCTATTTGTTTTGCTTGATTCATATAAATAAACCTATAAATAATTCCAATTATGATAATGCCTAAAATAATATTACGTATTATTTTCATTGCTTTCTTTCCAAATTAACTAAAATTATTATTTTAACAAATTTCCCAGAATGTAGTAAGGAATAAATTTACCCAAATAATATCGTAAATATGACAGTTTACTTCTAAATAATATATTAAAACCAAGTTTTATAAAGAATTCTTTTGCGGATTCCGAAATTACACCAAAATGAACTCCTGATACATTTTTTTCTTTTAAAAATTTTAAATAATATTCGATTAATTGTTTTCCGATATTTTGCCTTCTAAAAGCTTTATCAATATTAATATGCAATGTGGCTGGATATTTTTTTGAAAAGTCTGGTCGAATAAATTCCCCTTTTAATAAGCTTAATAATATATGTATTAAAAAATTCAGGGTATTTCTTTTAAAAATAATCCTTTTATTTAATGCTTTAATAATTAAAAGCGGAATAATTCGTATAAAGAATATTTTTTGCATTAATTTAACATCTGTTGTTCCGATAATGTACCCAATAATTTTATCATTTTTAACAGCAACAAAACAGGAATCTGGCTCATAATCTGTAAAATATAGAGTTAAAGCATCAGCCAATATTTCATCATCATCAAAAAAAACTTTTCTCGGTTCTTCTAGAAAAGCCGTATCACAACTTATTCTCCGAATATCTTCTCTATCACAATTATTAAATTTTCTAATAAAAATATTATTATTTAGCATATATACGCTTAAAATTTAAATCTTTTAAAAAAATATCTCTTTAAGTTATGAAATATAATGAATATTTAAGGAGGTAACTTTTAAAAAATTACCTCCTTAAATATAAAGTGTACTTTATTTATTTTGCATATTCTACTGAACGAGTTTCTCTAATAACTATTACTTTAATTTGACCAGGATAATCAATATTTTTTTCTACTTTTTTGGAAATATCTCGTGACATTTTTTTTGCTACATAATCATCTATTTCTTCCGGATTAACAATTATCCTTATTTCTCTACCTGCCTGTATAGCAAATGCTTTTTCGACTCCTTCAAAAGAATTAGCAATTTCTTCTAATTTTTCAAGCCTTTTTATATAAGTTTCCAACATTTCACGTCGAGCTCCAGGTCGAGAAGCAGATATTGCATCAGCAGATTGGACTAATACAGCCTCAATAGTTTTAGGTTCAACATCTCCATGGTGAGCGGCAATAGCATTGATTACTTCAAGGCTTTCTCCATTTTTTTTAGCTATTTCAGAACCAATTATAGCATGAGGACCTTCTATTTCATGATCAAGCGCTTTTCCAATATCATGAAGTAAGCCAGCTCTTTTGGCTAATTGCGAGTTTACGCCTAACTCTGCGGCCATAATTTCAGAAAGATACGCAACTTCTTTTGAATGTTGTAAAACATTTTGTCCATAACTGGTTCGATATTTTAACTTTCCTAACAGATTAGTTAGTTTTGGAGTAATATTTTTAATATTTGTATCAAAGACTACTTGTTCGCCTTCTTCCTGGATTTTATTGTTAACAATTATTTTAGATTTTTCTATTATCTCTTCAATTCTTGCTGGTTGTATACGACCATCAACAATCAATTTTTCTAAAGCTATACGAGCAATTTCCCTTCGTATAGGATCAAATCCAGAAATAATCACTGCATCTGGGGTATCATCTACAATTAAATCAACTCCAGTTAACATCTCAAAAGTTCTAATGTTTCTACCTTCTCTTCCAATGATTCTTCCTTTCATGTCTTCATTAGGCAAAGGTACAAAAGATGTGGTTGTCTCTATAGTATGATCAGCAGAATACCTTTGAATTGCTAATGATATTATATTCCTTGATTTTTTATCAGCTTCTATTTTTGCTTGATCTTCAATCTCTTTTATCATCTTACCGGTTTCATGAGTAAGTTCTTTTTCTAAATTTTTTAAAAGCTCATTTTTCGCTTCATCAATACTCATTTTTGAAATCTTTACTAATTCGTTTTTCTGTTCTTGGTATAAATTTTTAATTTTTTGTAGATTATTTTCTAATTCTTGTTCTTTATAATTTAGAGATCTTTCTTTTTTTTCGAGTGTTTCTATTTTTTGAACTAAGTTATTGCTTTTTTTAATTAAATTATTTTCAAGTCCTTGCACTTCATTTCTTTTTTCTTTAATTTCAATATCAGTATCTCTCTTAATTTTATAAGCTTCTTCTTTTGCTTGTAGTAATGCCTCTTTTTTAAGAGAATAGGCTTCTTTTTTAGCATTTTCTATAATATTCTTAGAGCTTATTTCAGCTGATGCTATTTTATTTTTAGCGATATATTTAGTAATGAAATAGCCTATTATTATACCAATAAAAATGTTTAGAATAAAAATATAGTAAACTCTAATATTATTCACCTCCTAATATTCAATTTACAAGGTACATAAGTTATGTATATTAATTTACATTTTAATTTCAATAGAGCTAAATATGTATTTTTAAATTTAGAAACCGTAATATCTGAATAAGAGATTACAAAAAATTATAGTAAAATTACTTAAAATATTTTAACCTGTCCAGTATGAAAAGTCAAATAACCAAATATAAGTATTTAGTAGGGGTTCGATTCATCGAACCCGTTTCGGGTCGGATAAATCCGACCCCTACATTAAAAAAATGCTTTAGGCAAATGTGTAATAAGATTAAATTTCTGAAATTAGAAAAATAGGTAGTTATTACAGGTTACTTATCACTTGTTACTGTATTTTTATTGTTTAGCTCGTTGTAAATGTTTTTCGAAACTTCTCCTGAAAATCCCCTTCTTAATAAAAAATTATATATTTTTTTCGGGTCTATCTTAATATTTTTAATTTTAGATGATTCAATCTTTTTTTCTATAAGATTTCGGGCTAATGTTATTTCATCTATTTCGTTATATGTTTTATCTATAACCTTTTGGATGATTTCCTTTTTAATCCCTTTTATTCTTAATTCCTGATTTAATCTATATTTTCCTATAGGTTTATTTTTTAATCGAAATTGAGTCCACATCTCGGCAAAGAACTCATCATTAATATAATTATTATTTTCTAACCAAAAAATAAGATTAGCAATAATTTTTTCAGGATATCCCTTATTTTTTAATTTTCCGGATATTTCATATCTACTGTAGATTCTCCGGGATAAAAGCCTTAAAAGGTATTCTTTACCCCTTGTAGTTTTATCTTCGGAAATGATTTTTCCTATTTCTTGTTCAGATAATTCTTTACCCACGTAAACATCTAATAATTTAATTATCTTTTCATTTATTTTGTATCTGGTTTTATTATCTATATAAATAACTACTTGACTAATGTCTTTTTGATCATATTTTATGGAAGTAATTTTATTTATTTTTCAGAATCCTCTTTAGTAATTTTTTTATTAAGTCCAACTGTGGTTAATATTTTATCTTCTATTTCTTTAGCAATTTCCGGGTGTTCTTCTAGATATATTTTACAATTTTCACGTCCTTGGCCGAATTTTATATTGTTATAAGAAATCCAAACCCCTGATTTTTGTAATATATCGTATTTACTACCTAGATCTATAATATCTCCTTCTTTGGATATCCCTTTACCAAAGATTATATCGAAAATCGTTTCTTTGAAGGGGGGGGCTAATTTATTTTTTACCACTTTTACCTTGACGGATATTCCAATGTTATTTTCATCTTTTTTTATTGATGCCTTTCTTCTGATATCCATTCTAACGCTAGAATAAAATTTAAGCGCTCTACCACCAGGAGTAGTTTCGGGATTACCAAAAAAGATGCCAATCTTTTCTCTAATTTGATTTACAAATACAGTAGTGGTTCTTGATTTACTAATAATAGCAGTAAGTTTTCTAAGGGCTTGAGACATTAATCTTGCTTGCAATCCCATAAAAGAATCTCCCATATCGCCTTCTATCTCTGCTTTAGGTACTAAGGCAGCAACTGAATCTATTACAACGACATCAACCGCATTACTTCTAACTAAAGATTCCACTATTTCTAAGGCTTGTTCGCCCGTGTCCGGTTGGGAGATAACTAATTCATCTATATTAACGCCAATATTTTTAGCGTAATTTGGATCTAAAGCATGTTCCGCATCAATAAAAGCAGCAATACCATTATTCTTTTGAGCTTCAGCTATAATATGTAAAGCAAGTGTAGTCTTTCCAGAGGCTTCAGGGCCAAATATTTCTATTACTCTACCTCGCGGGACTCCGCCTATTCCAAGAGCGATATCTAAGCTCAATGAACCAGTTGAAATAATGTCACTTCCAGAAACCTTGGGGCGATCTCCTAATTTCATTATGGAACCTTTCCCGAATCTTTGTTCAATATTTTGCATAGCTGTACTTAATGCTTTTTCTCTTTCTGGGTTATTTTGTTCTATCTTGTCAGTCATTTTTTGATTACTCCTTTATAATTTTTTATTTCAATAAATATTTCAGTAAAATTTATAATTTTCTATTGTTTTAATAAAGGGAATTTAGCCGTTATATTATATATGGGTCCATTTGGAGTTAATTTGCTTTCCATGATTTCGATACTATTAACTTTTTGGGATAAGGTTTTTATATTAATGCTTTTTAAAAGAGGGATAAAATTGTTTTTATCTTGAATAGACTTTACTCTTCCAATGGTTATATGATTGGAAAAATCTTTATTTTCTCGTGGAAAACCTTTTTTAAATAAGTTTACTTCTATATAATTATATAACTCTTTTAATTCGTTCATACCTTCTCTAATTCCTACCCAAATTATTCGGGGCATTTTGTAATTTGGAAATACTCCAATATCTGAAGATAATTGTATTAAAAAGGGATTATATTGATTGGTTATTTCTTTTAGTCCTGCTTTTATTAGTTCTATTTGTTTTAGTGATATGAATCCTAAAAATTTTATAGTAAGGTGCAAATTATTTTTTTCGACCCATTTTATTTTGGATTCAGGTACATTTAGGTTATTCTGAAGAGAAGTTAAATATTTTTTTATCTCTGGATCTAAATTAATCGCAATAAAGATTCTTATTTTTTCCAAGTTTGTTTAATTAACTCCCTCTTCTGCTAATTAAGAATATTAGGTTTATTTAAATACTCTCTTAATTGTAATTTATATTTTTGTCGAACTTGGTTTAAAAAATTTATATATTCATCGGTTTTATAATTAGGATAGGTATATTCACAAGGTACAAATGATTTATTTATAAATCTAAGAGTTATTTCAGCATATATTCCATGGCTAAGGTAAATTCTGGTTGGTCCATTTTTAGTGCTTGCTAAAATAAATTTATTTAGAGTAACATATCCTGGATCAAGGTTTATTTTTCTTTTAGGAAAGGTCATATTTTGCTTAGTATTTTCATTCATACAATTATTTTCTAAGTTATTAGTTATTCTTTTAATTTCTGGGAGCCTATTCTGCTTAATTGGGGTGAAAAAAGAAAATAACTTTTGTATTAAGTTTTTGCCAAATTCTTTTTCATAATAATTAGTAAAAATGAAAGGTTGAACCTTGCTTTCGATATCAACTTTGCCAAACCTTTTTATCAATATCTCTTTATATAAATTAAATAAACCTATATCTGAAGTAATTGTACTTATAATAAGTTTAGCTGGTTTTGGAAAAATTATCTTCCCCACAATTACAATATATTCCTTACTGTTTTTATATTATTGATGCTTAAAAGATATTAAACATTTTGGGTAGGATTAAAATTATATTTTAAAATGTAATTATTAATAACCCCTTTATTAATTTCAATTATCTTATCATTATAATATGCTTCGATTTTAGTCGGATATTCAGTTATAATTTCTAAAGCTTGGTCAGTTTTCCAGGAAAAAACTTCTCCTGTAAATAATATTCCTTCAAATATTATTTTGCCTCCAGAAAGAATTTTTATCCAAGATTTATCATTGGCTATTAATTTTAAAAAAGGTAATGTATCATTTGAAATATCCTTTTCTTTCGGATATTCTGCAATAATAGCTTCTGTTTCTAAATTGATATTTTTCTCGATATTTATATCGGTTTCTTTTGCAATTTCAGGTGAAGGAATCGGAAAGTTCTGTGCTTCTTTAAGAGAATGACTTAAAAATAATAATCCTATACAGATTATAAGTATAAAGCTGATTAAATAAACATATTTAATAGGAAAGAAAAACTTTTTTTTCTCAAATATAGATTTATCTCTTTTATGCTTTTTAGGTAAAATAATATTTTCCCCAGTTTCTTCCAAGTTACTTTTACTTTTTTCTAAATTCTTATAAGTTTGAATTATCTGGTTAATATTTTCTTCATCTACACCAAGATATTTACTATAATTCCTTAAATATCCTATAAGATAAGTTTTACCGGGAATTATATCTATATTGCCTTCTTCGATAGCTTGCAAGTACTTTTTACGTATCTTTAAATCTTTCTCTACCTCAATTAAAGAGACGCCTCTTGCTTCCCTTCTCTCTTTTAAAAAATTTCCAATCTCTTTCATTTATTTAAATTTTTCTCCTTTTTTGGAAATTATATTATTTTTTATATTATATACCCAAAACAATTCTTAGTCGAGTGGTCATAAAAGTTTTTTACTTATTATCCTACTTCTTTTTCATAAGGAATTCCATCTGCTGCTGGAGGAATAGCTCGTCCAATAGCACTTACTAATACAAAAATTGCCAATAGATAGGGAACCATATTTATAAATTGAACCGGAACAGCAGTGACACTCTGTAATCTTATAGCTAAAGCTTCGCCAAAACCAAATAAAAGTGCAGCTCCTGCCGTGCCAAAAGGAGTCCATTTACCAAAAATCATAGCTGCTAAAGCAATAAAACCTCTACCTCCACTTATTTCTTTTACGAAGAAGTGAGCTTGTTCTAAGGATAAAAAAGAACCTGCCAATCCGGCAAGAGCCCCAGAGGTCATTACTGCAATGTATCTTATTTTAATAACATTAACTCCCATAGTATCAGCAGCTTGAGGATATTCCCCTACCGATCTTAATCTTAATCCAAAAGGAGTTCTAAATATAATTAAATGGGATAGTATGAAAATTATGATGGTTAAATATACTAAGGGGGAATGATGAGCAAATATAATGATAATACTTCTTAAAAAGCTTGAGCCTTCTCCTAGGTTTGGAATAGATAATCCCCATATAGGTAGGCTTATTTTAGCCATAATTTGTGTTTCGTTAAATAAAAGCCAAGAAAAAAATACAGTTATACCACTGGCAAATAAATTAATTGCCACACCACTTACTATTTGGTTGGCTTTAAAAGTAATGCAGGTAATACCATGTATTAATCCTAAAAAAATACCAATTATAATAGCAGCTAAAATCCCTAACCAGGGATTTTGAATAAAATTAGTCACTGCAATTGACGTAAAAGCTCCAGTTAACATTATACCTTCTAATCCAATATTAATAACTCCTGATCTTTCTGAAAATACCCCCCCTAAACCAGCTAAGGCTAAGGGTATAGCTATTCTGATAGAGGAAGCAATAAAATCTGCATTAAAAATACTGCCAAACATTAGGTTAGTTTCCTCCTTTTTACAATTAATCTTTTTACTATTTCATCGCTAATTACTACAAATATTACTATTACTGCTTGTAATACCATAATAAGTTCTCGAGGTATTCTGCCTTCAGTAAAAATATTTACAATTGCTCCTCCGTAATTTAAAATACCAAATAAAATAGCGGCCAGGACCACTCCCAAAGGGTGATTTTTGCCCAAAAGGGCAACCGCAATTCCGTTAAATCCTAATCCAGTGAAAAGTTCTTGTCTCCAGCGATATTTAAAACCCATTACTTCATTGGTTCCAACTAGTCCGGCAAAAGCTCCACTTATAACCATTGCTAATACAATATTTTTAGCTACACTAATTCCTCCGTATTCAGCCGCTAAAGGGTTATAGCCAACTGCCCTTATTTCGTAGCCTAAATTTGTTTTCCATAAAATATAGTAAGCTAATATGGCTACCCCTATAGCAATAAAAAAGGAAACATTAACCTGATTATAAGAAGGAAAATCTATGTTGATTGATTTAAATAGATCATATAATCTTGGAAGACGAGCAGCTTGTGCAATCTCTTTAGTGTGAGGAATCATCTGTTTTACTCCTGCTGCTATCATCGTTTCAGTCTCTGGTGCTTTATACTTTAAAACAAGAAAAAAAGTTAATGAAGCAGCTATCCAATTCATCATAATAGTAACAATAACTTCATGCACCCCTTTTTTAGCCTTTAATATTCCAGGAACAGCTGCCCATAAAGCACCACCAGCAGCTGCGGCGAGTATACATAATGGAATAAGTATAAAAGCAGGTAAACTAGTAAAAGTAAATCCAACCCAGGTGGATAAAAAAGCGCCTATATACACTTGTCCTTCTCCACCTATATTAAATAGTCCACAGCGAAAAGCGAAGGCAACTGCTAATCCAGTAAATATTAAAGGAGTCGCTCTGAATAATACATTCCCCCAACCATCTCTATTGCTAATAGCATTGCTAAAAAGAATTTTATAGACATAAATTGGATCTTCTCCAATTATAACAATAACTATTGCACCTACTAAAAGAGCAAATATTACTGCAATCAAAGGAGTAATTTTTTCTAAAAAACTATAATAGTCTATTTTTTTAGCAGCTTTCAATATTTTCTTGCTCCCTAATGATTTACTTTTTTTTAGGAAATTTATTATTACGAACTGAACCAGTCATTAATAAGCCTAATTCTTTTTCATTTGTTTTTTTTGGATCTAAGATAGCTACTATTTCACCTTCATATATTACAGCAATGAGATCAGATAGAGATAAAATCTCTTCTAAATCAGCCGAAACTAATAAAATAGCCTTTCCTTTATCTCTTTCATTTAATATTTGTTGATGTACAAATTCGGTAGAACCGACATCTAAACCTCGAGTTGGCTGAGCTGCTATTAGTAGTCTTGGTTCTCCGAATAATTCTCGAGCCACAATTACTTTCTGCTGATTTCCTCCAGAAAGAGATTTTAATAAATTATTTCTATCAGAAGGTCTTATATCAAAATCTTTGATTAACTTAGCTGCATGATTATTGATGGCAGAAAAATTTAAGGTTAGACCTTTATTAAAAGGTGGACGGTAATTACTTCCTAAAATTAAATTTTCTGCCACGGAATAATTGGAAATAAATCCGCGCTGTCTTCTATCTTCTGGAATGTGGGCAATTTTTTGTTCCCTAATATCCCGAGGAGAATAATTAGTAATATCTTTATCATAAAGTTTAATTTTCCCTCCAGCAGCAAGGCGAAGTCCGCTAATAACTTCCACTAATTCAGTCTGTCCATTCCCTTCTACTCCGGCAAATCCTAAAATTTCCCCTTCTCTAACTTCAAAAGAAATTTCCTTTAAAGCAGGTAATTTTTTATTATTTAAAGCATTTAATTTATCAACTTTTAATACTGTTTTTCCAAAATTATGTTCTTTCTTATCAACTTCCAATAAAACCTTCCGACCAACCATCATACTGGCTATTTCCTCTTGGTTCGTATCTTTAGTATTTTTAACTCCTACTACTTTACCACGTCTCATTACTGTAATACGATCAGAAACAGCTTTGACTTCATTTAATTTATGAGTGATAAAGATAATTGTTTTTCCTTGCTTAATTAAAGATCTCAATATTTCAAATAGTTCTTCAACCTCTTGTGGGGTTAACACTGCTGTAGGTTCATCCATAATTAAAATTTCTGCTCCTCGATAAAGGATTTTAATTATCTCTACTCTTTGTTGAATACCTACAGAAATATTTTCGATTTTTGCATGGGGGTCAATTTTAAAACCTATACTTTCAGATATTTCTTTGACTTTATTAGTTGCTCTTTCTAGATCTATAAAAATATTATTTTTTATAGGTTCCATACCTAAAATAATGTTTTCTGTAACACTCAAAGGTGGTACTAACATAAAATGCTGATGAACCATACCAATCTTTAAATTGATGGCAACTTTTGGATTGGCTATATTAACTTTTTTCCCCTTTATAAATATTTGTCCAGAATCAGCTTGGTACAATCCATATAAAATACTCATTAAAGTTGTTTTTCCAGCACCATTTTCACCTACTAAAGCATGTATTTCTCCTTGGTATACAGCAAAATTAACTTTATCATTAGCAACTACCAGAGGAAATCTCTTGGTTATATCTTTCATTTCTAGGGTAATCTCAGGCAATTAATAAATCCTCCTTGAGCGATATACCTCTAAATTTTTATATATTTAGAGGCATCCACTTAATAATGAATGCCTCCAAATATATATTAGAATATATTATTTGCTTACTTCGGTGGGAACAACAATTTCACCGCTTATGATCTTATCTTTTGCTTCTTCCACTTTAGCTTTCACTTCGGAAGTTATAAGATTTTCATTGTATTTGTCCAGGGCATAGTAAACACCATAGTATACATTATCTCCTATTTTAACACTTCTATCTAAGCCAAATACCTCCACCCCTCCTTTAAATGTTCCCTCAACTACTGATTTGATAGCTAAATATACAGAAACATCTACTTGTTTAAGCATACTGGTTAAGCCAAAACTTTCTTTTGTTTCCTCGATATAGCCCATATAATTCTGATTAGAGTCGACTCCAATTACATATCTTTTTCTCTCTTTGGCTGCTTCAAATACACCAGCTCCAGTTAGACCTGAAGCATGATAGACAACCCATGCGCCATTATCATATTGTGACAAAGCTAATTCTTTTCCTTTTACTGGATCAGCAAAGGCTTGTGGGGTATCACCGGCATAAGCGGAAAGTATTTTACATTCTGGATAGACATAATGGACACCAGCAATATAACCAGCTTCAAATCTATTAATAAGCGCTATATCCATTCCACCAACAAACCCAACCGTGTCTTTACCATCTTCTTTAGCTTTTAAACCAGCAATCATACCTACTAAAAAAGAACCATCCTGCTCACGAAAATTTAATGAAGAAACATTAGGTTTATCTGGGATAAATCCATCAACGATAGCAAATTTTGTATTAGGAAATTCATTAGCTACTGTAGAAATAGCATCGGTAAATAAAAATCCTACACCTATTATTAAATCATAACCCATCATGGCTAAGTTTCTAAGATTTACTTCTCTATCCGCATCTACTCCTGGCTCTAATTCGATACGTTTAATTCCAAAATCAGCTGCTGCCCATGATAAACCGCGGGATGCTGAATCATTAAATGATTTATCCCCTTTTCCACCAATATCAAACACCAAGCCAACCTTAAGTGGTTCTGCAGCAAAAAGTGTTGATGAAAGACATAAACCTAATATTATTACTAATATGACTACTACTGATAAATTTTTTTTCATTTCTGAAATCTCCTTTCATTTTTGAAAATACTTAAAATCCCAATTTTACCTTTACCCTGTTAAATATTTCTATTTAATAGGGTTTATGCGGTCAAAAAAATAGTCCATTTATCACCTCCTTAGAAATGTATTTTCTCT
>PFIP01000128.1 GCA_002782675.1 Candidatus Infernicultor aquiphilus | reverse complement strand
AAAAGTAAGGATAAGCACTAACAATTATATTATGCATCATAAATTTGCCATTATCGATAACCGCCTACTGCTCACCGGCTCCTATAACTGGACCTTTGCCGCTAACAATAAAAATGAAGAAAATCTGATGATAATAGACGACCCGGAAATAATCGAAATATTTCAGCATCAATTTGTAAATTTATGGACCAATAAATATAGCCCTGATAGAACCAAAGCATTATTCAATAAAGCCAAAGTAGATATTCTAACCGTCTTTCCTCCTCCTGCCCAATCAAAAACTAAAACCATAAATATCAACTCCGCATCCCAGGATGAACTTGTAAAAGTGTTACAAATAAGCGAACCCCTCGCCCAAAAGATAATTGCCTTAAGAGAAGAACTAAAAGGATTAAAAGACCTACAAGCCCTCATCCAATTGCCCGAGATAACCACCCTCGAATGGGAGGAATGGGAAGAACAGGGGATTACAATTACTGTTAAATAAAAATAGAACATTTTTCCAAAGAAGAAGGATTTTATAAATCTTTTGTCGTATTAATATTAAGTTATAGAAAAATAGAAAAGATTAATTTTTTGCTCCCTGGTGGCGCTTTAATAAGGGAAATATAGATTTTTGAAGTTTGACAAAGAACCATCCCTTGATACATAGAGGCGATTAGATTATTTCCCAAAAAAGAAGGATTCAGGAAAAAGTTGTCGTAATATATAAAGGGTGAGTATTTTCTTTATATAAAGATAGTTATTGAAAATGAAAAAAATAATTTAACTTTTCCACCAGCGAGATAGCTGAGTTTTTAAATAAAACATCTCCTGACATATTAAATAGATTAATTAATAATTTAATAAGGAGTGAAAATGTCTGATAGCTATAGCTATATAAACCCAGAAGTTAAGGCAAGGCAGCAAATTGACCAAGATTTAATCCAAGCTGAATGGATAATCCAGAATAAAAATCAATTAAATCTTTCTGCTGGATTAGGTATAGCAGTAAGGGAATACCCCACAGATTCCGGTCCAGCCGATTATGTACTTTTCATAGGTAAAAAACCGGTTGGTGTAATCGAAGCAAAAAGACTGGAAGAAGGAATCGGGTTGACTTGGCACGAAGACCAAACTTCAAAATACGCAGAAAGCCATTTAAAATGGTTCGTAAATAACCAACCTCTTCGATTTAGGTATGAGAGTACAGGAAAACTTACCAGATTCACGGATTCTAATGACCATATACATCGTTCAAGGTTAATATTTAATTTTCAAAAACCGGCGACTTTGCAGGAATGGCTTAAGCAGGATGATACTTTAAGAAATAAACTTGCCAAATTTCCTGAATTGAATACTAAAGGATTAAGGGGATGTCAGATAATTGCCATAAAGAATCTTGAGAGATCATTTTCAGAAAATCGACCGAGAGCACTTGTTCAAATGGCGACAGGGAGTGGAAAGACCTATACTGCAATTACTTCTATGTACAGATTGCTTAAATTTGCCAATGCCAAAAGAATTTTATTTCTGGTAGATACAAAAAATTTAGGCATGCAAGCAGAACAGGAAGCTATCGGATACTCACCCGTTGATGATTCCAGGAATTTAGGTGAGCTTTATAATATCCAACGCTTGAACTCAAGTTACATTTCAAAAGACAGTCATATTTGTATCTGCACCATTCAAAGAATGTATTCAATCTTAAAGGATAAAGAGCTTGATGAAAGCGTAGAAGAGATCTCTTTAAATGAAATTAAATTAGTTGGACCGCCCAAAGATGTTGTCTACAATGAAAAATATCCACCCGAATTTTTTGATTTTATTGTGATCGATGAATGCCACCGTTCAATATATAACTTGTGGCGGCAAGTGATTGAATATTTTGATGCCTTTCACATAGGGCTTACTGCCACTCCCGATAAAAGGACTTTTGCTTTCTTTCACGAAAACATAGTTAGCGAATATTCTCACGAACAGGCAGTAGTTGATGGAGTGAATGTGGGATACGATACCTATGTCATAGAAACCGAGATTACCCAGCAGGGAAGTAAAATAAATGCCAAAGAATTTATTGATATCAGAAATAAGCTGACCAGAGAAGAACGTTGGCAACAATTAGACGAAGAGTTTCAATATTTTGGAAATGATTTGGATAGAAGCGTAGTTAATCCCAGCCAAATCCGAAATATAATCAAAACATTTAAGGAAAAACTTTTAAAAGAAATATTTCCTAATAGGCAAGAGGTTCCCAAGACCTTGATTTTTGCTAAATCCGACAGTCACGCAGACGATATTATTCAGATAATAAGAGAAGAATTTGCCGAAAGTAATGAGTTTTGCAAGAAAATTACCTATAAATCTGATGAAGACCCGAAATCGATACTTGCTTCATTCCGCAATGACTATAATCCAAGAATAGCTGTTACAGTTGATATGATTGCTACCGGCACAGATGTAAAGCCGATAGAATGCATATTTTTTATGCGCGATATAAAATCAAAGAACTATTTTGAACAGATGAAAGGAAGGGGTACCAGGACTCTTTTAAAAGATGATTTAAGAAAAGTAACGCCTTCTGCTTCTGATAATAAAACCCATTATGTAATCATAGATGCAGTCGGTGTTTGTAAATCATTAAAAACGGATAGTAGACCACTTGAACGAAAACCCTCAATTCCTTTAAAAGACCTGATGATGAACATCGCAATGGGTAGCAGGGAAGAAGATATTTTACTATCCACCGCAAATAGATTAATCAGAATAGATCGGGCAGTCTCTGAACAGGAAAAAGAAATATTTACCGAGATTTCCTCGGGCAAGTCCCTAACCGAAGTAGTTAAAGACTTGCTTGATGCAAATGATCGGGATTTTATCAAAACTAAGGCAGGGGAAAAATATGAGGTAGAAAAAGAAGAAATAACTAAAAAGCAAATTGATGACACTAAGAAAGAATTTTTAGATAAAGCCTGTAAAATTTTTGATAATCCCGATATTAGGGATTATATTGAAAATGTTCGAAAAAAACATGAACAAATAATAGATACGATAAATATTGATACCGTTATAAATGCCGATTGGGATAAACAAACCCAAAACCAGGCGCAAAATACCATAGAAACTTTTCAGGAGTTTATAAAAAAGAATAAAGATGAGATAACGGCTCTTAAAATATTTTATAGCCAACCTCAAAGAATAAAAGAAATTACTTTCAAGATGATAAAAGAACTCTATGAAGCCTTAAATTCTCCCCCCTACTCCTTAACTATAGAAAAATTGTGGGGAGCTTATTATCAGCTTGGCGATAATAAAGTAAAAGGAATAAGCACGAAAAGAATGCTTACTGATATTGTGTCGCTTATTAGGTATGAACTTAAAATAGATAAAGAGTTAGCCCCGTTTTCCGAAATTATTAACCGAAATTTCAAGGAGTGGGTATTCAGAAAAAATGCAGGACATATACAATTTACCGAAGTACAAATGGAATGGCTTAGAATGATAAAAGACCATATTATGACTTCTATGAAAATAACTAAAGGGAATTTTAACTTTACTCCCTTTGATGCACTTGGTGGAATAGGTAAATTCTATCAAGTGTTTGGTGATGAGTACGATGAGATAATTAATGAATTAAATGAGGTGTTGGTGGCTTAAATGTTTAATTATTCTAAAAATTGGGAATTGTCTAAAATTGGTGAATGCTTAATGCTTATAAGAGGTATTTCATTTCCAAAATCAGCTAAAAATATTGATTATAAAGATGGATTAATAGCATGCTTAAGAACTAAAAATGTTCAGAAAGAAGTTGACTGGAATGATTTATGGTTTGTGGATAGTATATTTTTAAAACGTAAAGAGCAAATAATTAAAAAGGGTGATATTCTCATATCTGTATCAAATAGTCTTAAATTATTAGGAAAAGTTTCCTTAATAAAAAGTATTCCTTATGTATCTACTTTAGGTGCTTTTATTGTTAATTTGAGAGTTTCAGAATTACTTAATAATAAATTTATATTTTATTATTTATCTTCTCTTGATTTTAAAAACAATGTAAAAGAAAAGGCTTCTACAACTACGAATATTTCAAATATATCTGCAGGGAAACTTGCAAATATTTTCCTACCCATTGCTCCGTTAAATGAACAAAATCGTATTGTAGAAAAAATCGAAGCACTATTTTCTGATTTAGATAAGGCAACCGAAGATTTAAAAAAAACACAAGAACAGCTAAAAATCTATCGGCAAGCAGTTCTTAAAGCCGCATTTGAAGGGAAATTAACAAATGGTAATAGGAATTGGGTTTATAAAAAATTCAAAGAATGTCTCAAATTTTCACAAGGTATTCAAATTGATGGGCATCTTCAAGATGAAAAAAAAGAACAAAATAAAATTCGTTTTTTGAGAATAATTGATTTCACCCAAGGTAATGAACTTGCTAGATATATAAATAAACCTAGCTCAAAATATATTGTTAATAAAGAAGATGTTTCACTAGTAAGATATGGAGCAACAACAGGTTTTGTTTGTTCTGGTTTGGAAGGTGCTATTGCAAATAACTTATTTAAAGTAATCCCAGATGAAACAATTAGTAAAAAGTATTTACTATACTTTTTAAATTCTCCGTTTTTTCAACAAATAATTTCAATAAAAGTTAAGGGTGCAGCTATGCCTGCAATTAGTTTCGGATTGATTAATGATTTTGTTCTACCTATTCCTTTACTTAAAGAACAGAGTGATATAGTACGTGAAATCGAATCCCGACTTTCTGTGTGTGATAAAGTTGAAAAAATCGTTGAGCAAAATCTAAGCAAAATTGAGTATCTACGTCAGAGCATCTTAAAAAAAGCATTTGAAGGTAAACTTGTTTCACAAGATCCGAATGACCTGCCTGCTTGTGAACTTTTAAAACAAATAAAAATTAAAAAAGATAAAATGAGCAAAAATGGAAAATAGATATTTAGCTAATAATGAGATGAATTTACTGGTATCAGAGCAAGGTAAGTGGTTTGTATATGCGATAGAATGCAACAATGGGAGTGTCTATATTGGGCAAACTAAAAAAATATTAGATCGATGGAAATTACACCAGAAAGGTAAGGCTGCTCAATGGACCAAAAAACATGAACCGATAAGATTATTTTATTATGAAATAGTAGATTCATTTAAAGAAGCTTTAGATAGAGAAAAAAAATTGAAAAAAACCAGTGGGAGAAAATATTTAAAAGACTTATTAAAAATTGACAGTCAGGCAGGCGAGTCTGCCGAAACACTATTGGAAAGGATAAAACAAGATAAAGGAAAGTTTGAATCAAGAAATAAGAAGTGGAAAAAGAGATGAACACAGATACAATAATATCCCGAGTATGGAGTTTCAGTACTATCCTTCGTGATGATGGTGTCACTTACGGTGATTACCTGGAACAATTAACCTATCTGATATTTTTAAAAATGGCAGATGAATATTCAAAACCGCCGTATAACAGAGATTTAAAAATACCGGAAAGATATAACTGGCAAACTTTAATTGATAAAAAAGGTGTAGAACTTGAAACACACTACCTAAATTTACTGAAAGAGCTTGGGAAAGAATCGGGATTGATAGGCCAGATATTTGTGAAGGCTCAGAACAAGATACAGGACCCGGCAAAGCTTTATCGAATTATACAGATGATAAATTCTGAAAACTGGGCGATACTAGGTGTAGATGTTAAGGGTACTATTTACGAAGGGTTGCTTGAGAAAAACGCAGAGGACCTTAAAAGTGGTGCTGGACAATATTTCACTCCACGTGTACTTATCAAAGCGATGGTTGAATGTATAAAACCCGAACCAATTAAAACCATAGCTGATCCTGCCTGTGGAACAGGTGGTTTTTTTCTTGCCGCATATGATTTTATTTCTAATCCTAAAAATTATTCGCTAAATCAAGAACAAAAAGAATTTTTAAAATTTAATACTTTCAGAGGTTGGGAATTGGTTTCAACTACCTACCGGCTTTGTTTAATGAATTTATTTCTACATAATATTGGCGATATGAATAGTATGCCACCTATTACCAGAAATGATGCCTTAATTGCCGATCCCGGAGAGCGGTTTGATTATATTCTTACTAATCCGCCTTTTGGTAAAAAAAGCAGTATGACCTTTACTAACGAAGAAGGTAGACAGGAAAAAGAAGATCTTGTTTATAACAGACAGGATTTCTGGACTACAACTTCAAATAAGCAATTGAATTTTGTCCAGCATGTAAGAACTTTATTGAAAACTGATGGAAAAGCAGCAGTCGTAGTTCCTGATAATGTGTTGTTTGAAGGTGGTGCCGGCGAAACCGTCAGAAAAAAGATGCTTGAAACAACTGATTTACATACCATTTTAAGACTTCCTACCGGAATATTTTACAAGCCGGGTGTTAAAGCAAATGTGATTTTCTTTGACAATCACCCCGCAGATAAAAATCCTTGGACCAAAGAAGTTTGGATATATGACTTACGTACCAATATGCATTTCACTTTAAAGGAAAACAAGATGGAGTTTGAGGATTTAAAAAATTTTATTGAATGCTATAATCCTGAAAATAGACATGGGAGAAAAGAAGCTGAACGATTTAGGAAATTTACTTATAATGAAATAGTGTTAAGAGATAAGACAAGTTTGGATATCTTCTGGCTGAAAGATAACAGTTTAACAGATTTAGATAATCTTCCTGACCCCGATGCTCTGGTTGAGGATATCATTGAAAATTTGGAATCCAGCCTCGAAAGCTTACGAGAAATATCAAACAATTTAAATAAAGAGTAATAAATGTGATAGAGGATGGTTGTACATACTCAGCAATTAAAAATACTTTAATTAAGTAAGAAAAAACCTTTAGGAGTCAGCACTGTTAGGTTATTTTAAATTATGTGAAATCGAGTCTTAAGAGGATATAGATGAAAGTTTCTGAATTTACAATTAAACATTTATCAAGGATAATAAATGGTGACTGTGACTATACTCCATATTTAACTGGATCAATGCTTGTTGAATTGTTTAATCGTTATGGATTTAGAGATACTTACGGACAAGGATTCCCATCAAGGTGGTTGTATGTTGAAGAAAAAATAAAAAAGTTAAATGGATCGGTTAAATTAGCAAAAGTAATTGAGGAAATTGTTGATCCGAGATCATATTACGATACCGAATTCAAAGTGGCAGAAGCTGTTGATAAAATAAATAACATAATCTCATATGATGGATACTTGCTAATAGAAAAAGGCAAGAGATATAAGATTGTAAATACTGAAAGTGTTTACATTGAGCCTGAATCTCTTGGGGAGATCGAAAATGATTTCTTAACTGAACAAATAAAAAAATGTGATGATAAAATTTTAGAAGAAGATTTTGATGGTGCTATAACTAATGCCAGGACATTAGCAGAAACTGTAATTGTAGATATTCTCTCAAAATATGATTTAGATTATCAATATAAAGGAGATTTAATAGCTGCATATCAAAGGATTAAAAGATTATTGAATCTCGACCCATCTAATATTGATTACCCGGATTCAATAAAACAGATTTTATCTGGATTAATTTCAATTATAAATGGCTTGGCTAATATGAGAAATGAAATGAGTGATGCTCATACTAGACGATATAAACCAGAAAGACACCATGCAAAATTAGCAGTTAATTCTAGCAAGACATTATCAGAATTTTTAATTGATACTTTGATAAAACAATATAGGAAAGAAAGATAGTTTTTTGACTTAAAATAACAAGGGATATGCGACTACGGTCTTTCAATAAATGTGACAAGTAATGTTTCTTTTACACACTTACAAGATAAAAATGTGTATTAAAGAACAATCTTTTGACGTGTTATTATTATACTTTTATCATATTTTAAGAAATTACAGTATATCAAATGTGAAGTATAAAAATCCACACTTTTAGAGCGGGTTTATTTGATATTAGTAATAAAACATCATGCCTTCGTACTAAATAATAATTTATTAAAACGTTTAGATGTATCGAATTACTTAATAAATATTTGTATCTTTAGTAAAAGATTTCAAGAAAATGGAGGTTTATACAAATATGGAAAGTGAGTGTATAGTTTCAGCATGGGGAGGGTTAGTGAATATCGTAGCTCTGTTCATTAGCGTCTTTGCATTGCTTTTCATTATTTTTAGTTTCTGGTGGATGAACTGGCGAAGAGGTAAAATAATTGTTGGTCTACCTA
>PFIP01000122.1 GCA_002782675.1 Candidatus Infernicultor aquiphilus | reverse complement strand
TTTTAGAGGTGGCTAAAATATTAGCAGATTTGGAACTTGATGTGATTACCATTACAGGTGGAATCCTGCATGATGTAATAGAGGATACTAACACCCAATTATCTAAAGTTAAAGAAGAATTTGGTGAAGAGATAGCTATGTTAGTAAATGGGGTTACTAAATTAAGTAGAATTTCTTTTAAAACCCAGGAAGAACAACAAGCTGAAAATTTTCGTAAAATGTTTTTAGCCATGGCTGAAGATGTAAGAGTTATTCTGATAAAATTAGCAGATCGTTTAAATAATATGAGAACATTGCAATATATACCCCCTTTTAAGAGGTTAAAGGTATCCCGGGAAACTTTAGAAATATATGTTCCTATTGCTAATAGATTAGGTATTTCCAGGATTCAGTGGGAATTAGAAGACCTTTCTTTGAGTTATTTAGAGCCAATGAAATATAAGGCAATAGTTAATAGAATTGCTAAAAATCGATTAGAAAGAGAAAAGTATGTTGAATCAATAAAAGAGACTATAAAAAAAGAATTACAAAAGGTAAAGATAGAAGCAGAAATTCACGGTCGACCAAAAAACATCTATAGTATTTACACAAAGATGAAAGAGAGAGAAAAAGATTTTTTCCAGATATATGATTTAATAGCCATTAGAATAATCTGCAATTCTGTTAAAGATTGTTATGCTATATTGGGATTATTGCATTCAATTTGGAAACCTATGCCAGGTCGATTTAAAGACTATATTGCTATGCCTAAATCAAATATGTATCAATCTTTACATACTACAGTAGTTACATCTCAAGGTGAACCTTTAGAAATACAAATTCGAACTTGGGAGATGCATAAAACTGCTGAATACGGAATAGCCGCTCATTGGAAATATAAAGAAAAGATTGATTTAAAAAAAGATAAAAAATTAGAAGAAAGGCTTTCCTGGTTAAGACAGATATTAGAATGGCAGAAAGATTTAAAAGATCCCAAGGAATTTATGGAGAGCTTAAAAATTGGTCTTTTCCAGGATGAAGTTTTTACTTTTACTCCTAAAGGGGATGTAAAGATATTGCCTTCGGGTTCTACCCCTATAGATTTTGCTTATATTATACATACAGATGTTGGCCATAGTTGTGTAGGGGCTAAAGTTAATAAGAAGATAGTGCCTTTAGATTATAAATTAAAGAGTGGAGACATTGTGGAGATATTAACTTCAAAGTTAGGCCGAGGTCCCAGTAGAGATTGGTTAAAATTAGTTAAGACATCAGGGGCAAAAAATAAAATCAGGATCTGGTTTAAAAAGGAGATGAGGGAAGAAAATATTCAAAAAGGCAGAGAACTTTTTGAAAAAGAAATGGAAAAATGTCGAATTGAACCTTCATCCGAACTTACTAAAAAATTAAAAAACGCTAGTATTGAATTAGGTTTTTTAGAATTAGAGACAATGTTTGAGAATATTGGATATGGAAAATTGACCCCCTTTCAGGTTTTATCTAAAATAATCCCTCAAGAAAAAATCCCTCAAGTTCTCCCTACGGTAAAAGTAAAAAAACAAATCGATCAAGGTATTAGAGTGCAAGGAATTAATGATGTTATGATAAAATTTGCTCGGTGTTGCAATCCTGTTCCTGGTGACGAAATAATTGGGTATATCACTAGAGGAAGAGGTGTATCTGTACATAAAATAGATTGTTCTAATATTGATTTTATTTCCGCCGAAAAAGATCGATTAGTTAAGGTTGAATGGATAAAGACAGAAGAATTGTTTTATCCAGTAAAAATAAAGATAATAGCTGGTGACCGATCAAATTTAGTAGCTGATATTATGTTAGTTTTTTCTAAGCTTAAGATTTCAGTCAGTGCTATACATGCAGTAACTAATAAAAATAATATTGCTAATATAGATATAGCTCTTTCTATTAATAATCTTGATCAACTTAAAGAAATAATTAAGAAAATAAAAAAAGTAAAAAGTGTATTAACGGTGAAAAGAGCAAAAACGTTTTAATATTAATGGAATAAGAAAAAGAATTTTTTATCTGGAGGAGTAAATAATGAGAGCAGTGGTACAAAGGGTAAAAGAGGGATCGGTAGAGATTAAAGAAAAAGAAATAGGAAAGATAGAACAAGGCTTGGTAGTTCTTTTGGGAGTTGGTCAGAATGATACCGAAAAGGATGCGGAATATATTGCTGGAAAGATAATAAATTTACGAATATTTGAAGATAAAGAAGGAAAGATGAATCTTTCTTTGAAAAATATAAATGGTCAAATTTTAGTTATATCGCAATTTACCTTATATGGAGATTGCAAAAAGGGGAGGCGTCCTAGTTTTATTTCTGCTGCTCTTCCTGATAAAGCAGTAAAATTATATGAATATTTTGTAAGATGTATAAAAAATTATAATCTTAAGGTAGAAACTGGGCAATTCCAAGCGATGATGTTAGTAAAAATTTTTAATGATGGTCCAGTTACCATTTTTTTGGATAGTGAAAAGTTAATTTAAAAAATTGTTTAGGGATTCATTATTTTTAATTTTATTAAGATAGTTTTTTAAAGGAGAAAATATGAAGTTACCTCTTATTATTGGACATAGAGGAGCGAAGGGAATTGCTCCTGAAAATAGCCTTTCTGGTTTTAAAAAAGCAATTGAGTTAGGGATAGATGGAGTAGAGTTGGATGTACATCTTACTAAAGATGAAGAATTAGTCGTAATTCATGATATGGATTTAAAAAGATTCAGTGGATTAAAGATTCCTATTAAACAACTTACTTTAGAAGAATTGAAAAAATATAATATTTCTGAGCAGTTTATAAAAAATCAGGAGAAAGTTTTGAAGAAATTGCCTGAAGAAAAAAGGTATTTTTTAGAATTAAGGGCAATTCAAGCTAATGTATTTAATCTGAATATTTTTGAACAAATAACTAAAAAGAAAATTAGTTTTTATTTACATTGGGATGGCAAGCAATTTGATATAGTTAAAAAGTTATTTTTGTCCAGAAATGATGGAGAGAAGATAGGGTTTAAACAAATAAAAATTAAAAAGAAAGAAATACTGGATTTAAAAAATAAAGGGATAAAGAAATATCCTAATGAACACATTCCTTCGCTTAGTGCAGTACTTAATATTTTAAAAGGAAAACTTTTTGTAAATATTGAGATTAAGGGAGGAGAAAGGATTTATCCTGGAATTATAGATAGGTTAGTAAAAGAGACAGAGAGTTTTGGATATAATAATATTCTTTTTTCTTGTTTTGATAGAAATACTGTAATTTTATTAAAAGAAAGATATCCCAAACTAAAAGTGAATGGCTTATATTCCAAGCTGATAATTCCAAAAAGGTATATTAATGGATTAGATGGGTTAAATCCTCACTACCTTTGGGGGACAAAAAGATTTATTTCTTATTTACATCAGTTGGATAAAGCTGTGTATGTATGGACAGTTAATAAAGATCTAGATATGATACGCTTTATTTTGTATGGAGTGGATGGTATTGTTACCAACTATCCTCAGGTTCTAAAAAAAATAAGCAAAGCACTACAAGCTATTTTTGGAGGTATTTGTTAAAGGATTCCCCTATTCTAAAACGAAAACTGCTTTAATAATTGGTATGGTTTAAAGTGAATATTATTATATGGAAGGGTTATAAAAAATGTTTCTAAAAAAACTAGTAGTAGGAGCGTTAGAAACCAATTGTTATTTGATTGGTTGTGAGAAGACTAAAAAAGCAGCAGTGATTGATCCGGGAGGGGAAGAAGAGGTAGATTTGATTTTAAACCTTTTACAAGAAAATAATTTTGATTTGAAATATATTATAAATACTCATGGGCATATCGACCATATTGCTGGTAATAGAAAGCTTAAAGGTAAGACCACGGCTTCTTTATTAATCCACAAATTAGATGCTGATATGTTAGTGGATACTAATAAAAATTTTTCCATCTTCATGGGTAAAGAAATATGTTCTCCTCCCGCAGATATTTTTTTAAAAGAAGGGGATGAGATAATTTTAGGTTCATTAAAGTTAACTGTATTCCATACCCCAGGTCATACTCCGGGTGGTATTTCTCTTATTTTAGATAATGTAATCTTTACCGGCGATACTTTATTTGCTGGAGGCATTGGCCGAACTGACCTACCTGGTGGCTCTTATCAAGATTTGCAGAGATCAATTAAAGAAAAATTGTTGATTTTGGGTAATGGTAAGATAATTTATCCTGGACATGGCCCAGATTCAACTATAGGTGAGGAGAGAAGAACCAATCCTTATTTGAAAAATTGACCAATTTACCGATTTAATATAAACTAAGGTATAATTTATAAAAGAATTTTAATAAAAGAAAGGAGTACAAGGGATGAATTATGGAATAAAGGATATTAAATTAGCTGAAAAAGGGAAAGATAGAATTGAATGGTCTGAAAATCAAATGCCAGTACTTTTAGCTATAAGAAAGAAATTCACTGAGAAAAGACCCCTAAAAGAGATTAAGATAGCAGCCTGTTTACATGTAACTACTGAAACAGCTAATCTGGTAAGAACTTTAAAAGCAGGAGGAGCGGAAGTATCCCTCTGTGCTTCCAATCCTTTAAGTACCCAGGATGATGTGGCTGCTTCTTTAGTTAAGGATTATGGGATTCCAGTATTTGCAATTAAGGGAGAGGATAAAGATGTTTATTATCAACATATTAACCAAGTATTAAATTATAGACCTAATATTACTATGGATGATGGAGCTGATTTGGTCTCCACGGTCCACTCTCAGAAAAAAGAATTAATTAAAGAGATTATTGCTGGGACTGAAGAGACTACCACTGGAGTTATTCGATTAAGAAGTATGGAGAAAAATAAAGCTTTAAAATATCCCATTATAGCTGTAAATGATGCACAAACTAAATATCTCTTTGATAATAGATATGGTACAGGACAGAGTACTCTTGATGGTTTGTTAAGAGCTACTAATATTTTAGTTGCCGGAAAGAAATTCGTGATCTGTGGATATGGTTGGTGTGCTCGAGGTCTAGCAATGAGGGCTAATGGTATGGGCGCTCAGGTTATAATTACCGAAATCGATCCTATAAAGGCATTAGAAGCAGTGATGGATGGTTATCAAGTTATGCCTATAAAAGAGGCAGCTAAAATCGGAGATATTTTTATTACTCTGACTGGTGATATAAATGTGATATCAGAAGAAGAATTTCCTTTAATGAAGGACGGAGTAATTTTAGCTAATTCTGGACACTTTAATGTAGAAATTAATATAAGAGCTTTAGAAAATTTAGCAGTAAGTAAAAAGAAAATTAGAGAATATATAGAAGAATATATTTTAAAAAGCAGTAAAAAAATAAATCTTTTAGCAGAAGGTAGACTTTTAAATTTATCTGCAGCTGAAGGACATCCCGCAAGCGTGATGGATATGAGTTTTGCTAATCAAGCTTTATCTGTTGAATATTTAGTTAAAGAAGGTAAAACTTTAAGTAAGAAAGTGTATAGTGTCCCTGGAGATATTGATAAAGAGATTGCCAGACTAAAATTAGAATCGATGGGAATAAAGATTGATAAACTTACCGAAGAACAAGAAAGATACCTCTCTTCTTGGAAGGTGGGAACCTAACTAGTATTTAGTGAATAGTCGTTAGTGAATAGTATTCGAGTGTATAGCGTTTAGCGTATAGGAGCGGGCAGAAGAGATAAAGGGGAAGATAAGCTTTTAGTTTACAGTTTAAGATTAAGAAAATGAGATAGTCAGTTAATTAAACGGCTAACTGATGAACTAGTGAACTACTCTCTATTCTTTTTTCTTCTCTTAACTCGATACTCGATACTATATACTCAATACTAAATTAGGAATTTTACGAATTAAGGTTAGTATGAATCACCAAAATATGGTAGAATATATAAAAGAAGGGTTGCTTAATTTTATTTTTCCCTTAGATTGTAAAATATGTGAAAAACCTATTCGGGAATCTAAAGGATATTCAATCTGCGAGGATTGTTTTAAAACCATTGAATTAATTGAACAACCATATTGCATAAAATGCGGAAAACCTTTAATCTCTACAGATTACTTTAAATCTAACAGAGGAATCTTATGTTCTAATTGTAAAAGGAAAAAATATTCTTTTGAATTCTCTCGTTCTGTGGGAATATACCAGAAAGTATTAAAAGAGTGTATTCATCTCTTTAAATACTATGGAGAGAAAAAATTAGCTAAACCATTAGGAAAGTTAATGATAAATTATTTATTAAAGAATAATGAATTTAAAAAGAAAATTGACTTAATTATTCCTGTTCCTTTACATAAGAATGATTTTAAAAAAAGGGGATTTAATCAGAGTGTTTTATTAGGTAGGGTTATAGGAGATTATTTTTCTATCCCGGTAGGAAAAAGAGTTTTAATAAAGAAAAAATTAACTCCATTCCAGGTTAATTTATCTAAAAAAGAAAGAGAAAAAAATATTATTAAAGCCTTTGCTGTAGAGAGACCGGAAGAGGTTAAATACAAAAATATATTGATCTTAGATGATATATTTACCACTGGGTCTACTGTTGAAGAATGTGCTAAAGAATTAACAAAAGCACAGGCTAAGAATATCTTTGTTTTAACTTTAGCCAGGAGTGTTTAAAAAATAATATATCGCCTTTCCTTAGAGCTGTGGTTGAAAGTCGAAGCCAGTCGCAGGCGAAACGACCCACGTAAGGTAACCCTGATGATTACTGAGCATGGTGCGGCTTTGGAGTAAGTCCTGCCTTAACCTTAAGTGGTTATAAAAATAAGAGAAGAGTAATAGTGAGGGATAAAGTTCCTAAGCAAACCTCTCAGCAGGCGGGTGTGGGGGCAAAGACCAGGTCAGTCTAAGGAAAGGCGGACAAGATTTAATTAGTCGTTAGTGAATAGTAAATAGTCGTTAGTTTTAAATACAAAATGCAAGATACACAATTAGAGTTCTTAAACACAATTATTTTATCTACAATAAGTTTATGGAAAAAGGAAATTTCTATTCAATTAAATTAAAAATATTTTAAAAAAATTGTAAAATAAAAAAGGGTTTTTTTATTGGGACGGAGAATATAACTACATAAGTAAAATAACTATTACTAAGGGGGAAAAAGATATGAAAATTGTTATTAAAGGAAAACATATCGAAGTGACAGATGCGATCCGTAATTATCTGGAAAAAAGGTTAAGTAAAATTGAGAGGTATCTTGATCATATCTTAGAGGTAATAGTAACTTTTAGCGTGGAGAAAAATAGACATATTGTTGAAATAACTTTACAAGCAAATAGGGCTTTGATAAGAGCAGAAGAAGAAACAGATGATATGTATACATCCATAGATAAAGCAGTAGATAAATTGGAAAGACAGATAAAAAAGTATAAAGAAAAATTTTATCAAAAATCATACTCTAATACAGACAGAAAAGATTTGGGTTATGAAGAGGTTAGCCTTGGGGATGACCAATCCACAAAAATTGCTAAAATTGTCAAAACCAAAAAGTTTGCCATTAAACCAATGTCAGTGGAAGAAGCTGCGATGCAGATGGATTTATTGGGACACAACTTCTTTGTTTTTGCCAATGATACTACCAATAAAGTAAATGTAGTATACAAAAGGAGAGATGGGAATTTTGGATTGATTGAACCAGAATTCTAAGGAGAAAATTTATGGATAAAGGCAAATTACATGCATTTAGAAATTTTATTATTCCACCTCGTTTTAATTATGAAATAGAAGAAATCGAAAATGCTTTGAAAAATTTAAGTGAGATTCTTTTTGTAAAGATAGTATTATCTGAAGAGAAAGATATTAAGGAAATTCATGTAATTACTAAAGATTCTGCCAATCCCAAAAAAATAATACGAGATATAGAATCATTTTTATTAGCTAAATACAATATTCAAGTAGATTATAGAAAAATTAGCATAGCTCAAGTAAAAGGTCAAGAAATAAAAGATGGACAAATAAAAGCAGAATTGGAATCTCCTTTAAGGCTTAAATTCTCTAATATTAAAGTTTCCATTACTGGTAATCATTTTGAAGTCTTAGTGCAATTAGAAGGTAATGGAAAAATATATGAAGGTAAAGTCTCTGGAATAAATTGGGCTCAAAATCAGGAGTATTTAGTGGCTAAAGCCACCTTAGAAGGGATAAGCTCTTCTTTAGAGGGTTCGGTTTTCTTTCAAGTGGAGGAAATAAAAAAAATTAAATTAGATAGTAAAGATATTGTAGTGATTTCAATTAATCTAATTGATTCAAAAAGAAAGGAAAATTTAGTAGGTTCTA
>PFIP01000078.1 GCA_002782675.1 Candidatus Infernicultor aquiphilus | reverse complement strand
TTTCCAAAAAACCCCATTTTGTAGTTACTCCCGATACTCTGGCTATACTGCGAGCAAGGAAAGATCCTGAATATCAGGCTATATTAAAATCTGCAGATTTAGTTACCCCTGATGGGGCAGGTATTTTGTGGGCAACCATTACTTTAAATTGTCCTTTAGTTGAGCGGGTAACTGGTATAGATATAATATATAACGTATGTCAATTAACTGCCAAGAAGGGATATTCTCTATATTTGTTAGGTGCTTCTCCTGGTATTGCTAAAAAGGCTGCTGAAAACTTAATTAAGGAATATCCAGGAATAAAAATAGTGGGGACTCATCACGGTTATTTTAATTCTGAAGACTCTGAAGGTGCAATAATAAATGATAAGAGTAATGGTAGTAAAATTGATGATTTAAAAGTAAAAGATATTAAAATTGGTAATAAAATTGATAATAAAGAGGAAAAAGAAATTATCAAAGAAATTGAAGAAAAGAGACCAGATATATTGTTGGTAGGTATGGGGGTACCCAAACAAGAAAAATGGATTACTAAAAATTTAAGTAGATTAAATGTTCCAGTATGTATGGGTGTAGGTGGTAGTTTTGATGTCCTTTCTGGCAAAATACCCCGAGCACCATTGTGGATGCAAAAACATGGAATGGAATGGATTTATAGATTAATTAGAGAACCAAAAAGGGTCTTACGAATTATAGCCCTTTTTTACTTTATCTGGCTGGTGATTTTAGGAAAGATGATTTTTACTTTAACGGAAAAAGAAATAGATTGAGCCTAGTTAATAAACCATAAATAATCAATAATAAATAGAAGATAGTTAATTAAAAATAATCATAAAAAGCACAGAATATTTATTATTAATATTAATGATTATTATAATTGAAATTCAATTATAACAGGATTAGTTTTTCTATCCGTTTGATCTGAAATACTTAAAGACTTAAATCACTATCTCCATATATCTTAAGCAAATGTAACCCTTTATAAAGATTCATTTTCTGATTAAATAAATAAGGAGATAACGAGTGAAGATTTTACTTAAAGTTGGAATTATTGTAACTGCATTATTAATTCAACTTACCCTCCTTAATTCGTTTACCGTTCAGGGATTGAAGCCGGATTTAATATTATTAGTAGTATTAATATTTTCTTTATTAAAGGGAGCTGAAGAAGGGACTGTATCTGGATTTGCTTCTGGTCTCTTACAAGATATCTTTTCTACTGGCTTATTAGGGGTAAATGCTTTGGTAAAAACGGTGATAGGTTTTATTTCCGGAATTTTAAAAGAAAAGATATTTCCTGAACATATATTATTCCTTATTCCTATAATAACTTTTGTAGTTTCAATAAGCCAAAGCATTTTAATGTTATTGATATTACATGCTTTTGGGATCGAATATGGTATGGTTTGGAGCTTAAAAAAAATAATTCTCCCAGAGGCTTTGTACAATAGTCTATTATCGCCTTTTGTTTTTTTAGGGATAAAAAAACTTTTTCAACTGATTAAAGAATAAAATTTTACCAAAAGGTAAAAAGGTAAAAAGGTAAAAAAAGGTAAAAAAAGGTGCCTGGCACCAAATTTGTCATAAAGGTAAAAAAAGGTGCCTGGCACTAAATTTGTCATAAAACTGGATGAAGATGATAAAGTATAAAAAATATTTAATATTAATTATAATAATATGTGTATTTTTATTCGCTGGAGTAACCCTAAAAAAAGCAAACCCTGGACTGATATCGAAAGAAGAGAAGATAGGGGTGGTAGTTTCTATTCTTCCATTAGCTGAATTTGTCGAGCAAGTAGGTAAAGATAAGGTAGAGGTAACCGTTATAGTACCTCCAGGGGCTGATCCTCACCTATTTGAACTAACCCCGGTTCAATTAAAGAAAATTAGCCAGGCTCAGTTGTATGTCGAAGTAGGATCAGGGCTTAATTTTGAATTAACCTGGATGGATAAAATAAAATTGATCTATAAAGATATGTTGATTTGTAATTCTTCAATAGGTATTACCCTAGTAGATAAGGATCCTCATATATGGCTTTCTCCCCGAAATGCTAAAACCATGGTTGAAAATATTAGTGAGGCGTTAATCAAAATTGATCCTTCAAGCCAAAAATATTTTAAAAAAAATAGCATAGAATATATTAATAAATTAGATCTATTGGATCAAGAGATTAAAGCTCGATTAGAAGGAGTCAAAAATCACAGATTTATATCTTACCATCCCTCTTGGGGTTATCTTGCTAAAGAGTATGATCTTATTCAAATAGCAATTGAAGATGAGGGCAAAGAGCCGAGTGCTGCTTCTCTAACCCATATAATAGATCAAGCCAGAGCTTTTAATATATCTATTATCTTAGTTTCACCTCAATATAATATTAAGAGTGCTGAGGTCGTTGCTAAAGAAGTAGGGGCTCGAATTATAAAAGCTGATCCTTTATCTATGGATTACATAAATAACCTTAGAAAGTTAGTAGAAGAAATAATTACGGTTAGATGAAATATAATTGGTGATGAAAAGATAAAGATAATGAATCAAGAAAATAAGAATAATAAAAATCAAGAAAAAATTACTCAAGAGGTTATAAATTTACAGAATGTCTGGTTAGTTTATAATAATATTAATGTGTTAGAAGATATAAATCTTGCCATATACCAACATGAATTTTTAGGAATAATAGGACCTAATGGTGGAGGAAAAACCACTCTACTTAAAGTTATTCTCGGTCTAATTCAACCTACTAAAGGAGAGGTTAATATCTTAGGGATGAACCCAAAAGAAGGAAGAAAATATATTGGTTATGTTCCTCAATACTGTCTTTTTGATCGGGAATTTCCTATAAGTGTTTGGGAGGTAGTATTAACTGGAAGATTGGGTCAACGAAAATGTGGTAAAGCGTATAGTAAAGAAGATAAACAAAAGGCGGAACAAGCACTTGATATGGTTGGAATGATAGAATCTAAAGGTAAGCAAATAGGAAAACTTTCGGGTGGTCAACAACAACGTGTTTTTATCGCCCGAGCCTTAGTGACAGAACCAAAAATATTACTCCTTGATGAGCCTCTGGCTAGTATCGATACCCCCTTACAAGCTGAATTCTATGAATTGTTGGAGAGACTAAAAGAAAAGATGGCCATTGTTTTGGTAACTCATGACCTTAGTGCAGTGTCGATTTATGTAAATAAGATTGCCTGTCTAAATCGGAGGCTTTTCTATCATCAGTCTAAAGAGATAAGGGTAGAGGATTTAGAAGCAACTTATCATTGTCCAGTAGATCTGATTGCCCATGGTATCCCCCACCGGGTACTCAGAAAACATTAACCATACTAAAGTATGCATCACGCTATACGAATTAAAAAGCGTTAGAAAGATATAGTAAATTGATTTAACTTCAGGAGAAAAGGGAGCAGATTAAGCATGTTTGAATTACTGCAGTATGAATTTATAAGGAATGCCATATTAGCAGTGCTTCTAGCCAGTATTGCCTGTGGAATTATTGGCGTTTATGTAGTGGTAAAAAGGATTGTTTTTATAAGTGGAGGGATTGCTCACGCCTCTTTTGGGGGGGTTGGATTAGGATATTTTTTAGGGGTAAATCCGATCTGGGGGATAATACCTTTTAGCATCCTCTCCGCCTTAGTTATGGGGTTAGTAAGTAAACGTAGCAGGATACCAGAAGATACTGCAATCGGAATATTATGGGCTCTGGGGGTGTCTTTGGGGATTGTGTTTATTGGTTTGAGTCCAGGTTATGCCCCTGATCTTTTCAGTTATCTTTTTGGCAATATATTAACCGTAACCTCTGTTGATTTAATAATAATGTTAATCTTAGATTTAGTGATAATTATGGTGGTATTTTTATTCTATAAAGAATTTTTAGCTCTTTCTTTTGATGATGAATTTGCTACTGTAGTAGGAGTTCCTACTGTTAAATTATACTTTCTTCTTTTATGTTTAATTGCCCTGACTATAGTAGTACTAATGAAGGTTGTGGGTATTATTATGATTATTGCCCTTTTGACTATCCCAGCAGCCATAAGTAAACAGTATACCTCTAATTTAAAAAAGATGATATTTATTTCTATCCTACTTAGTGCTATATTTGGTTTAGGCGGCTTATGGCTTTCTTATCAGCTTAATTTAGCTTCTGGGGCGACTATAGTTATAGTTTCGGGAATTGGTTTTATACTTTCCTGGTTTGGAAAGCAAGGAAGAATTTTACAAGTTTAGGTCCTGATTTAAAATTATTATTTGGGTATTAAAATTAAAGGAGTAATGATGAGGGAATCTTCTACTGTTCCCGAAGATGTAAAACAGCGTTTGAATTGGTTATTGGTTTTTATTATCATCTGTCTTGTAATATTGGTTATTAGTTTATGGTATTTGCAGATGATTAAAGGAGGGGAACTAAAAAAAAGAGCAGTAGAAAATTGTATTCGTTCATTAGTAGAAGATGCTCCTCGGGGAAAGATTTATGATCGACAAGGAGAATTATTAGTTACTAATCGTCCAACAGTTTTAGTCTCCATAATTCCTGCAGAAGTGGAAGATTTAAAGGGATTAAGCGATAAGTTAAGTAGAATAATAGATCTTCCTCCAGAATCTATCGAAAAAAAAGTAAAAAACTATTCAGAAAATCCTTTTAAACCGGTAAAAATTTTGGATGACTGTAAGACAGATAAAATAATAGAAATTGAAGAGAGAAAAGATGAACTAAAAGGGGTAGTTTTAGAAGTTAAACCTCGGAGGAATTATCTTTACCAGGATTTAGCAGCTCATAGTTTAGGGTATGTGGGAGAGATAAATAAAGAAGAGTTACAACAATTAGGTAATTCGAAATTTCAAGGAGGAGATATTATCGGAAAATCTGGGTTGGAGAAATATTATAACGATATTTTAGGAGGAGAGAAAGGTGGAAGAGAGGTAGAAATTGATGCTTTAGGCCAAGAAATAGCTACTTTGCTTTATCGTGAACCTATTCCAGGCCAGGATATTGTTCTGACTATTGATAAGAATCTTCAGCTCTACGGAGAGAGTTTGCTTGATGGTAAAAAAGGTTCTATTTTAGTAAGTAATCCTTATACTGGGGAGATATTAGCTTTAGTCAATAAACCTTCTTTTAATCCTAATTTATTTGCTGATGGAATTTCTTATGCTGATTGGCAAAGAATTTCTTCTGACCCTGATTATCCTTTGACTAATCGGAGCGTTCAGGGTGTTTATTCGCCGGGTTCGATCTTTAAAGTAGTTATCGTGATTGCTGCCTTAGAAGAAGGAGTTACAGATAGAAAAAGAAAAATTTATTGCTCAGGTACTTATAAATTAGCGGATAAGGTATTTACTTGTTGGAAAAAGTCAGGACATGGGAGTTTAAATGTTATTGATGCTATTGCTAATTCCTGTAATGTCTATTTCTATACTATAGGAAATGAATTAGGAATTGAAAGATTGAATAAATATATTCGTAAATTTGGATTAGGAGAAAAAGTGGGTATTGATTTGCCCTCAGAAGCAATCGGGACAATTCCTTCTGCTGAATGGAAGGAGAGGGAGTTTAAACAGATATGGTTTCCTGGTGATACTATAAATCTTTCTATAGGCCAGGGGTATCTTTTATTAACTCCTTTACAGATTCATAGTGTCATTTGTGCTATTACTACAGAAGGAAGAATTTATAGATTACATTTAGTAAAAAAGATAATTTCTCCCGATGGTAAAATAGTTAAAGAAATTGAACCAGAAATTTATAAAAAAGTAGACATTTCTTCACCTTCATTTCAAACTACTAAAGAAGGATTGAGAGAGACTATATTAAAGGGGACCGGTTGGCGAGCAAATGTTAAGGAATTATCGATAGCTGGTAAAACCGGAACTGCGCAGAACCCTCAGGGAGAGACTCATGCTTGGTTTATTGGATTTGCACCTTATGAGAATCCGGAAGTTTGCATTACCGTTTTTTTAGAAAATGGGGGAGAAGGGGGAGAAGTAGCTGCCCCTATAGCTCGAGCTATGTTAGAAAAATATTTTAAGATCCAAGAATGACAAATTTGGTGCCTGGCACCTTTTTTGTCATAAAATTTTGGGAGGATGGAAGTTGAGGGAAAAATTTAATAAATTAACTGAAAATTTAGATTATACTTTACTATTTTCGGTAGTGATAATCTGTTTTTATGGTCTCTTGGTGTTATATAGTTCAACCCGTTTAACAACTACAGAGGTAGATAGTCCTTATTTTTTCGTAAAGAAGCAGTTCTTATGGATGGTATTGGGATTTTTATTTTTAACTATAATTATTTTTATAGACTATCATAAGTTAGAAGAATATTCTCAGGTGATCTATATTAGTGCAGTTATTTTGCTGATAATGGTTATAATTTTTGGGAGGTCAACTTATGGAGCAAGGCGTTGGTTGCCTATAGGATCTTTTGGATCTCAGCCTTCGGAGTTTGCCAAAGTTGCCTTAATAATTTTTTTGGCTAATTTCTTATCGATGAATAAATTGAAACTGGATAATTTTTTCTATTTTTTACTTCCCTTCACTTATACTGGACTATTAATTTTATTAGTATTTTTACAACCGGATTTAGGAACTTCCTTAGTATATTTAGCCATTCTGATCATAATGTTATTTGTGGTAGGGGTTAAGATAAAATATTTAATTTTTACTTTTATAGTAACCTTATCTTCTATTCCGGTGTTGTGGACTTTTCTGAAAGATTACCAGAAGAAGAGATTAATTTTATTTTTTAACCCTAACCTGGACCCTTTAGGGGGCGGTTATAATGTTATTCAGTCGAAGATTGCTATCGGTTCAGGTGGTTTCTTAGGAAATGGACTCTTTAGTGGCTTACAAAGTCAGTTGAATTTTCTCCCTGCTCAACATACTGATTTTATATTTTCGGTAGTAGGAGAAGAATTAGGCTTTGTCGGAGCCATCTTATTATTAGGACTCTATACCATTATCTTATGGAGAGGAGTTAAAATAGCTCTTGAGGCAAAGGATTTATTGGGAACTTTGTTAGCCACCGGGGCAGTGACTTTCCTCTTTTTTCATATAGTAGTAAATATTGGTATGGCTATGGGAATGTTTCCAGCTACCGGGTTACCTCTATCTTTTTTAAGTTATGGTGGAAGCTTTATGATTTCTAATTTATTGGTGATAGGGCTATTATTAAATGTAGAAGCACATAGATAAAGTAGTGATATTATTAGTAGTTAGGTTATTAAATATACAGACATCGTGAGCTCTGATTTTGGTGTAGGAGTTGTAGGGGTCGGATTTATCCGACCCGGATTATTTAGTAATTTTTTAACGGGTTCGATGAGGAGAGAAAAATTTGGATATAAATATAAAAAAAATATTGTTTGAGGAATTATTAGATAAAGTAGAAAAACCGGGTAGATATACCGGTAAAGAATATAATGAGATAATAAAAAGAGAGAAGAAATCGACGATTAAAGTAGCCTTAGCCTTTCCTGATTTATACGAAATCGGGATGAGTTATTTAGGGTTTAAAATTCTGTATGAGATTATTAATAAAAGAGATGATGCACTGGCTGAGCGAATTTTTTCACCGGCAGTAGATATGGAAAATTTATTGAGAGAACGACAGATACCTGTTTTTTCTTTAGAAACCTATAGAGCTTTAAATTCTTTTGATTTAGTTGGGTTTACCATTCAACATGAATTATGTTTTTCTAATATTCTGAATCTCTTAGATCTGGGAGGTATTCCTCTGAGATCTACAGCGAGAAAAGAAGAAGATCCCTTGATTATTGCTGGTGGTCCAGGGGCTTTTAATCCTGAACCTTTATCCTGCTTTATAGATTTATTTGTAATTGGAGAAGGGGAAGAAATTATTGGTGAAATTATAGAAGTTTATAAAAGATGGAAAGAAAAAAAACAAAGTCGATCTAAACTCTTAGAAAAATTGGGTCATCTAGAGGGGGTATATATTCCCTCTCATTATAAGGTTGATTATCTTGAAGACGGAAAAGTTAAATCCATTACTCCTAAAAAAGAAGCATATCGTTCAGTAATTAAAAAACGAATTATTTCTAATTTTGATCAAGTATTTTATCCTCTTTATCCTATTGTCCCTAATATCGATGTGGTTCATGATAGAATAACTTTAGAGATTTTTCGGGGGTGTTCTCGGGGATGTCGTTTCTGCCAGGCAGGAATAATTTACCGTCCGGTAAGAGAAAAATCAGTTGGAACTTTGGTTAAATTAGCTGAGGAAATTCTTGCTCACACTGGATATGAAGAGATCTCTTTGTCATCTTTGAGTTCGAGTGATTATAGCGAAATAGAAAGATTAATCACCCAATTGGTAGACCGATTTAAAGAAAAAGGAGTGGGAGTTTCTTTGCCTTCTTTGAGAATAGATACTTTTTCGGTTGCTTTGGCCCAACAAGTTCAGAGAGTCAGGAAGACTGGTCTCACTTTTGCTCCAGAAGTTGGGACTCAGAGATTAAGAGATGTAATCAATAAAAATGTTCAAGAGGAGGATTTATATTCATCCATAAGAGCAGCTTTTCAGGCCGGGTGGAGAAAGATAAAACTTTATTTTATGATAGGATTACCCACCGAAACAGACGAAGATGTGGAAGAAATAGTCAAGTTAGTTAACCAAGTTGACCGCATGGGCAGAGAAATAATGGGGAGGAAAATAAATATAAATATTAGCGTATCTGCTTTTGTGCCCAAATCCCATACACCTTTCCAATGGGAAGCGCAGGAAGCAAGAGAGAGTTTATCTAAAAAAATTGGATATTTAAAGGATAGATTAGATTGGAGGAATATTTCCTTTAGTTATCCCGATATTAAGCATAGTTATTTAGAGGCAGTCTTTGCTCGAGGGGATAGGAGATTAGGCGAAGTATTAGAAAGAGCCCATTATCTGGGGTGTAAATTTGATGCCTGGAGTGAACAATTTAAATTTGAAGCCTGGCAACAAGCCTTTGTTGATAGTGGACTTAGTATGGAATTTTATGTCAATAGAGTACGGGAAGATGATGAAATCTTACCCTGGGAGCATATCTCTTGTGGGGTTAAGAAGGAATACCTACTCAAGGAAAAGGAAAAAGCTTTAAAAGGTGAAACAACCCCTGATTGCCGCTTTGATTCTTGTACTTCCTGTGGAGTATGCTAAATGAGTCATTAGTGAATAGCATAATTAGTATATAGTATCCAGTATTGAGTATATAGTAAAGAGATAGTAAGATAGAAATTAGAAGTCAGAAAATAGAAAATAATCATAGTGCGTATTGCGTATTGCGTATTGCGTGAAGAAAATCAGAATTCAGAATTCAAAACTTTTTCAAATAAAGTATATTTTTTAGTGTAGGGGTCGAATTTATTCGACCCGTTTTTAACTATTTATTTACGCGATGCCAATCTGGACATTATAATTTAATTGATGAATTGAATAAAAGGAGATTTATTTTATTTTGGAACAATTAATCAGAGTAAAATATAGTAAAGATGAACCTATTAGATATATTTCTCATTTAAACTTAGTTCAGGTTTTTACCCGGGCTTTAAGAAGAGCCAACCTCCCGGTGGTTATATCCTGCGGTTTTAATCCTCGGTTTAGAATATCTTTTGGTCCCCCTTTACCTTTAGGGATCAGTAGTTCATCTGAATATTTAGATATTCGTTTAAAGGAAAGAATAAAAACTGAGGACTTAGTTGGTAGGTTAAACCGAGTTTTACCGGAAGGATTGAAGATATTAGAAGCCAAAATAATCCCCTCCTCTGCCGATTCTTTAGTAAAAGTAATCGATAAAGCTTCATATTGGATAAATTTAAAATCAAGGGGAAGTTTATTAAATTTGGAAGATGACCAGGGGGAAAGTAAATTAAAAGAGTTAGTGAAAGAGATAGACAAAGATATTAAAATTTTTTTAAGATTAGAGGAAATTATGGTAGAAAAGTCGACTAAAAAAGGGGTGAAGAGGATGGATATAAAACCATCAATTTTAAATATGTCAGTTAAAAAAATTCAACACCAATTTTTAGAACTTAATTTAGGTCTGAATATAGGACAAGAAGGAAATTTAAATCCTCAATATGTAATTAAAGCCTGGTTATCTCATTTTGGTAATAATTTTGAGATTAAAAAAATTTGTAGATATGGATTGTATATTAAAGGTAAAGAAGTTATCGAAGATTAATTTTTATTAAAAAGACAAATAAAATTGCTTTAAATTTTTATTAAAAAAATGTTGATTTGAATAGGGTGAATCTTGATAGTGAATCTTGCTCATCTTTACTAATTAAATAATTTAGAGTAAGATAGATGAAGATTAATATTAAAGTAAAACAGGAGTTTGGAATGAATAAAAGAGTAATCATAGATGTGGGTTTAACTGAAGAGAGAGTGGCGATAATTGAAAATAGTCGATTAGTGGAAATTCACATCGAAAGAATTGAAGATGACAAGATTGTTGGTAATATCTATAAGGGAAAAGTAACCAATGTTTTGCCTGGAATAGAGGCAGCATTTGTAGATATTGGAATTGAGAAAAACGCTTTTTTACATATCGACAAAGTTATAATTGATCAAGATAAAGATAAAGAGGCAGTTACAGAAACTGAGATTACCCCACAGCTTGCTTTGGATAAAATTAAAGTTGGTCAAGAGATAATGGTGCAAGTAGTAAAAGAGGCGATAGTTCCTAAAGGAGCTCGAGTTACTATCAATATTAGCCTTCCGGGTAGATATTTAGTTTTGGTACCCAATAACATAAATATGGGAATTTCCCACCGAGTTGAAGAGGAAAAAGAGAGAGAAAGATTAAAAAAAATTGTTCAAAAGCTAAAGCCTAAAAATGCGGGATTGATTATTCGAACTGCTGCCTGGGGTAAAGAATTAGAGGATTTTTTACCTGATTTAGATTTTTTGACTAGATTATGGAATAAGATAAAAGGGAAAGTAAATAAAACTAAAGCTCCGATGTTATTATATGAGGACTTAACCCTCACTTATCGAATTATTCGTGATCTATTTACCGAAGAGGTAGAAGAAATTTTAATCAATTCTAAGACTGAATATAAAAATGTATTACAGTTTTTAAAAACTCTATCTCTATCAGAATTAGAGCCGAGAGTCTCTCTTTACGAAGGAGAAAAAGCTATATTTGAAGAATATGGTATCGAAAAGGAAATTAATAAAGCTTTACAAAAGAAGGTATGGCTTAAGTGTGGAGGATATTTGGTCTTTGACCAAACTGAGGCTTTAACAGTAATTGACGTAAACACTGGTAAATTTGTTGGTAAAAAAGATATGAGAAGGACTATTTTGAAGACTAATTTACAAGCAGCAGAAGAGATAGGTTTTCAGTTAAGGTTAAGAGATATTGGAGGAATTATTATAATCGATTTTATCGATATGGATAACCAAGAAGACATCGAAAAGCTGATAAAGAAATTAGAAGAGAGTTTGAAGAAAGACAAAACTAAGACTAATGTCGTTCAAAATAGTGAATTAGGTTTGATAGAACTTACCCGAAAGAGGTCAAGGAGAGATTTGGAAAATATGCTGAGAATTTCTTGTCCTTACTGTTCTGGAACAGGGAGAGTTTTATCTTCAGAAAGTGTAAGCAATATGGTTTTACGTAAGTTAGAAGAATTATGTAAGACTTCAAGAGCGGAAGCAGTTCTATTAGGTGTACATCCTAAAGTGGAAGAAGCCCTCTCTGGGACGAAGATGTTACTAATTAAACAATTAGAAAAAAGTAATAAAAAAACTATCTATATTAAATCTTCCAAAGATATCCATATAGAAAGAATAGAAGTAGTAGCAGTAGGTAGACTAAAAGAAGTAAAGAAGATCAAGCAGATGTTTACTTAGTTAGCTAGTTACTTGGTTAGCTAGTTGATTGGTTAAATAATCTACCAATCTACCAACTAACTAAATACTCAATACGCAATACGAAATAATTTGACAACTTTATAAATATATGCTAAATTTTATAAGCATCTGTTTTATCCGCACAGGTTGGGTTTAAAAGTAGTCATTTTTTGATTGCTACCTAATCAGGGGCGAGTTTAGAAAGCAAGGAGGATGGCGAGGAATGCAAGCAGTTATTGCAACTGGAGGGAAACAATACTGGGTAAAAGAAGGAGATATTATCAGGATTGAAAAGATAACCCAAGAAAAAAACCAAGAAATAGAATTTAATCAAATATTGATGGTTAACAAAGAAGGAGAATATATTATAGGCCGACCATTAGTGGAAAAGGCTAAGGCTATTGGGAAAGTTTTGAAGCACGATAAAGCTAAAAAAATAATAGTTTTTAAGTATAAATCTAAAAAAAGATATCGTAAAAAGACTGGACATAGACAACCTTATACCGAAATCTTGATTGAAAAAATAGAAGCATAAAGGTAGCCTATAATATAAAATTATTTATATTGATTTATATTGATAATAAATTTAATTTAAATAGAAGTAGATTTTAAGAGAGCGAGGTGAGGGATTATGGCACATAAAAAGGGTCAAGGTTCAGTTCGAAATGGTAGAGATAGTAATCCTCAGTATTTAGGAGTAAAACGATTTGCTGGTCAATTTATAAAAGCAGGCAGTATCTTAGTAAGACAGAGAGGGACTAAAATTCTTCCTGGAGAAAATGTGGGAAGAGGAAAAGATGATACTTTATTTGCTTTAATTGAAGGATTTGTAACTTTTGAAAGAAAAGGAAAAGATAGGAAACAAATCTGTGTTTATACTGAAAGATCTTAAGGAAAAAGTTTATTTTATAAATTAACCCTGGGTTTTTTTGTAAAACTCAGGGTTTTTTAGTATTATGACAAAAAAGGTGCCTGGCACTAAATTTGTCATAAAAATTTCATTTTTAGTAGGAGAAGATTATGTTTGTAGATAGAGTGAAAATAGAAGTAAGAGCAGGAAGAGGGGGAAATGGCGCAGTAAGTTTCAGAAGGGAAAAATATATCCCCAAAGGTGGACCAAATGGAGGTGATGGCGGAAAAGGGGGAGATGTGATTATAGAAGCTGATGAAAAGGTCAGAACCCTGGTGGATCTTTATAATCACCCGCATCAAAGGGCGCAAAACGGAGAAAGTGGTCAGGGAAGTAATAAAACAGGTAAAAGTGGGAAAGATTTAATTATAAAAGTTCCCCTGGGGACTATAGTAGAGGATATAGATAGCTCCATAATTTTAGAAGACTTAACTAAAAATGAGCAGAAAATTACTGCGGTGGGAGGAGGACAAGGTGGACAGGGGAATTTTCGCTTTAAGAGTTCCATTAGAAGGGGACCAAAATTTGCGCAAAAAGGAGAACCAGGAGAAGAAAAAAAATTGTATTTAAGTCTTAAAATAATCGCTGATGTTGGATTAGTTGGCTATCCTAATGTTGGAAAATCTACTTTGCTTTCTCGGATTTCTTCGGCTAAACCTAAGATTGCTGACTATCCCTTTACTACCGTCAATCCCAATTTAGGAGTAGTGAGGGTAGATGAAACAAAAAGCTTTATAGTGGCAGATATTCCAGGACTGATTGAAGGTGCCCATCAGGGTATAGGTTTAGGAGATAAGTTTCTAAAGCATATTGAAAGAACTCAAATAATATTACATCTAATCGATGGTTCTACCATAAAAAAAGAGGATCCCTTACATGATTTTACGGTTATAAACAAAGAATTAAGTAATTTTAGTGAAAAACTAGCTCAAAAATTTCAAATTATAGCTATAAACAAGTGTGATTTATCTTCTGCTAAAGAAAATTTGAATTATCTTAAAGAAGCTTTTGGTGAAAAAGGTTATAAAGTTTACCCAATTTCTGCCTTAACTAGAGAAGGAATAGATACACTGGTTTATGCTCTTTCTTCTCTATTAGATAAACTGAAATTAAAAGAAGAAGAAAAAGTTGATCAAGTTTTACCCGAAAAAGAGGTAGTATATAAATTTACTCCGCGGTTTATAATTTCTAAAAAAGAAAATATTTATGAAGTAACTGGAGCAGAAATTGAACGAATAGTGGCAATGACCGATTTTAATAATGAAGAGGCAACAGAAAATTTTCAGAAAATAATCAAAAAAATTAATTTAGAAAAGGTTTTAATTAAAAAAGGAATTCAAGAAGGAGATCAAGTAAAAATCAAAGGAATGTTTTTTACTTTTTCTAATAAATAGAGTATAATTTTATTAATTAATTAATAATATTTATGGTTTTTCGCTTTTCTGCCTGTGCGTTGCACGCAGACAGGTCAGGCAGGCACGCAGACAGGCAGCTTTAACTTTTTTTAGTTTAATAAGGTGAATTAATGACCAAAAAATTCGATAAACTTTTAGAAAATATTTTTTTAACCAAAAAGTATTTATTAAAAAATTTCTTTTTTATTATTATACTGTGCCTCCTAATAAGTTTTTCTTTTTTAGTTCAAATTGCGGAAGCCTCTTCTGATCTAAAGATAAGTGTTTTATATTTTAATGACCACACTCAACAATCGGAGTGGAATTGGTTGAGTAAAGGCTTGACTGATATATTGATCAATGACCTTTCTCAGGTTGATGCTATTACCTGTTCCTCACGTCAAGATATAGAAGATTTATATTATAAATATAACTTATTACCCCTTTTGACTGAGTTAGAGAAACCTTTATTAATTCAAATTAATGAGGATTTAAAGGTCGAGATAATATTTTTTGGAAATTATTATTTTTCTTCACCTTCAAATTTAAAGGTAAGTCTTAAAAAATATGAAGTCGCAACTGGAGAAATTACTACTTTTCGGGATTTTGTAGTAGAAAAGACTGATCTTTGGGGGTTAGAAGACCAGATAGTCTTTTTTATTTTAAAAGAACTTAATATTGGATTATCTGATCAAGATAAAGCCATAATAGGAGAAATTCCTACTACTTCTCTTGAGGCCTTGAGTAATTATTATAAATGTCTTGATTCTCGAGATAAGGCTATTGTTACATATCAGGGAGCAGACTTTCCCAGTAAGAAATTATGGGCTGAAGCAATTGAATATGGAGAAAGAGCAGTAGTAATAGACCCCAAGTATGCTGATGGTTATTATCTTCTGGCTGAAATTTATAATAGAACCCATTGGACTATTAAAGAAGCAGAGAGTTTAAATAAATTTATACAATTGGTAGAAGCTAATCAAATGGAGAATAAAGGTATTTATGAGAAAGCTGCTCAGGCCTATTTTAGATTAGGATATGCTTTTTATTCCAAAAAAGATCATCAACAAGCGATCGAGTATTTTAATTCTGCTCTAAAATATAATCCTGATTTATTAGAGGCTCATCTATATTTAGTTCAAATCTATTATGATATGGGCGAGATAGGTCTTTCTCTCGATGAATGTGAAGAAGTTTTAAGGATAGATCCCCAGAATAAAGAAATTCCCTGGTTCATTAAAAAGAACGAACAGGCTAAAAAATATGGACGAGAAACCTATGAAAATTACGAAAAAGGTTATCTGGCTTATAAAAAGAGGAATTTTGAAGAAGCTATACCATATTTTAAATTAGCTATTTTGAAAAATCCTAATTTTAAAGAACCTCACTATTATTTAGCCTTAAGCTATTATGAAGCAGGTGATTTGGATAATTCTATTTCCCAATGGGAAAAGGTTATTGAGATAGATAGTTTTGACAATACAGCTAAACATTTTTTAAACAATTGTTTAGAGGAGAAACAATATGGGAGAGAGACTTTAAAATATTTTAATACTGGTTATGATTATTATTTGAAGGGTGAATATGATAAAGCCATCAAAGAATTTAATCAGTCTTTAGATTATAATCCTGAATTTGAGAAAGCCCGTCAATTTCTTTCTCGTTCCTATTATCAACTTAATCAGATGGATAAATACTTAGAAGAAAGAGAGAAAGTAACTACATTAAAAATTAGTGGGGAAGAGGAAAAAGCAGAGGAACACTATAAATTAGGTTATGAATTTTATTCTTTAAAAAATTATACGGTAGCAATGGAGGAACTTAAAGAAGCCCTTAATTTAAAGAGTGATTATCCTAATGCTCGATATCTATTGGCTGAATGTTATTTCCAAAAGGGAGAATATAAGATAGCTCAAGTGGAATATGAGCGAGTAGTGACTGATTCAGTGATAAATGAATATACTGATGACGCTCTTTTAGGTAGTGGCTGGTGTTATTATTTATTAGAGGAATATCCAGAGGCAACTGAGAAGTTTTTAAAATTGTTAAAAGATTTTCCGGATAGTAATTTAGCCTTACAAGCTAGGTATAAATTGGGAAAATCATATTTTAAAGCAGAAAATTACCCAGAAGTAATCAAGATAGATGAGGAATTTATTGAAAAATATCCCGAAGAGCAGGGGAAAGAGATAGGAGAGGTATATTACTTATTAGGCCAGGCTTATTTTAGATCTGATCAATATAAAGAGGCAGAAGAGGTCTTTAAAAAAATGTTATCTCTCTTTCCAGAATTTGAATTAGTTAATGAAGTAAAATATTTTGAGGGTTTAAGTTTATTTAAGCAAGATAAATTTGAAGAAGCTATAGCGCAATTAGAAGATATAATTTCAACATCAGGAATAGAGGAGGCCAAAAAAGGTGAGGCACAGTATTTATTAGCTCGCTGCTACCTTAATTTAAAAGAATATAATAAATCTATTGAAAATCTGGAGAATTTAAAACAACTTAAGCTGGGAGATTCTTTATTAGCAAAAGCTAGTTTTGATTTAGGCTTAGCCTATTCTCTTCAGGGAGACAAAGAAAAAGCAGTTTTAGAATTTCAAGAATTTATAGAGAGATATCCGCAAAATGAACTTATTGAATCTGCTTATTTTGAGCTAGGTAAAAATTTGTATGATTTAAAAGAATATAAATTAGCTTTATCTGAATTTAAAAAAGTATCTACAGCTGAAGCGATTTATTGGAGAGGAAAGGCCTCTGAAGAATTAGGGGATCAAGAAGGAGAGATTTCAGCATTTGAAGAATTGAAGAAAAATTACCCTCAGAGTGAATTTTCTCAAGAAGCATATTTTAAATTAGGTAATTCTTATTATAATCAGAGTAAATATAAAGAAGCAATTGAGGAATTTGAAAAAATTATTCAATCTTTTCCTGATTCATCTTTGGTTACGGAAAGTTACTATTGGATGGGGTGGAGTTATTTTAAATTAACCAATTACCAGAAGGCAAATGAATATTTTAATCAGGTTGAGGAAAAGGAAGGAAATTTAACTATAGCGCAAAGAGCTAAGTTTATGGCCGCAGAATCATGGTATAACCTTAAGGATTACCAAAAAGCCCAAGAAGCATATAGACAATTTATAGAAAAGTATCCTAATGCAGAATTATCAGTAAATGCTCAATATGCCATTGCTTGGTCTTATCTGGAAAATAAAGAATATGAAGCCTCAGTAGAGGAATTTAAAAAACTTATAATTATTTATCCTAATAGTAAATTTATTGAAGAAGCACGATTTAGGATAGGCAAAAACTATTTTCTTTTAATGAAGAAAGAAATGGCGAAAACAGAACTGGAAAAATTCATAAATAGTTATACTAAGAGTGATTTTAAAGCAGAAGCCTTATATTTAATAAGCCAAATATCTTTACAAGAGGAAAAATGGATAGACAGTATTATTAATTTAGAAAGATTAGTCAGAGAATATCCTGATAGTCAATATTTATCTGAAGCTTGGTATGGTCTATGCCTATCTTATTTTAAAAAAGATGAATATGAAAAAGCTATCCAGGCCGGAGAGAATTATTTACAGGATTATTCTAATCTAAAATATGGAGAGGATATCTTATATATAAAGGCAGTTTGTTGGGAAAAATTAGAGAATCGAGAAAAAGCTATTAATGATTATCAGCTTTTAATTTCAAAATTTCCTCAGAGTTCATATCTAGAAAAGGCTCAGGAGAGATTGAAAGTATTACAGAAAGAATAGAATATGGCGGATAGCGTTTAGCGTGGAGAAATAAAGTGATAAGTAATCTGTAATGAGTAATAAGATCATAGTTCTGAATTTACAAAAGCAGGTTACTTATTACACGTCACATATTACACAACTTACTGGCAGACTGGGTAACCAGATAACCAGATAACTAAATTAATTGGTAAATTGTTCAATTGGAGAATTGGAGAATTGGAGAATTGGTGAATTAAAATATGTTAAAAAATAAAAAAGAGGGGGCAAATATTTAATGTTTGAATTTATGATAAAAGGTGGGTTCTTAATGTACCCCATTTTAATATGTTCATTATTGGCAATTTCTATTTTCTTTGAAAGAATGTTCTATTTAAAAAGCATTAAAACTAAAAGTAATAAATTTGTTTTTCGAGTTAAAAATTTTGTTAAAAAGGGGAGTATTGAATTAGCTATTTCTTCCTGTCGTAAAAATCCTACTCCTATAGCTAAGATTATGTTGACTGGTTTAATGAAATTTGGCCGGAGACGAGAAGAAATAAAAGAAGCAATCGAAGATAGAGCTAGCCAAGAGATTCCTTTATTAGAAGGTAATCTGTCCACTCTTTCTACCATTAGTAATATTGCTCCTTTATTAGGGCTTTTAGGAACAGTTTTTGGTATGATTCAGTCCTTTAATGTAATCACCTTAATGGGAGTCGGTAACCCAGAAGCATTAGCAGGAGGGATTTCAGTAGCTTTGCTTACTACTGCCTTTGGATTATCGGTAGCTATACCGACTATTGTAGCTTATAATTATTTATCACATCGGGTAGAAAAATTAATAAGAGAGATGGAAATAAGTTGTATAGATCTTCTAGATCTTCTAACTAGCCAGGAAATTAATCATAATGAGGTTGTTCAAAATAATATTAATCAAGGCGGTGAAGTAGAATATGAAGTTTCATCATCCGAATAAAAAAAGTGCCAGTTTTGATTTAACGCCCTTAATTGATATAGTCTTTCAACTATTAATATTTTTTATGGTGACTACCACATTTGTAAATTTAGAAAATAGAGTAAAAATAAATTTACCAAGTGGAGATTTTGCTGCTGTAGAGCCATCGAAAAATATTACTGTAACTATTACTGAAGATAATACTATTTATTTGAACGGAAAATTAATAGATCCTTTAAAAATTACTGAAAGTATAGCTACAGAATTAAAAAAAGAACCTGAAAAAATAGTAGTATTGGAGGCAGATAAAAATGTGCTGCATGGAAAAGTAATCAGTGTAATGGATTTACTTAAAAAGGGAGGAGCAGATAAAATTGCCATTGCCACTCAACCGACTAAAAAGAAGTAGTGAATAAATTAGTATATAGTATATGGTATATAGTATAGCGTAGAGCGGGTAGCGTTTAGCATATAGAAACACAGTGATGAGTAATAGGTAATGAGTAATAAGATTATAGTTCTGAATTTACAAAAACAGGTTACTTATTACACATCACATATTACACATTTTACTGGTAAACCGGATAACTGGTTAACTAAATTGAACGGCAGACCGGAATACTGGTGGGATTTTAGACTTAATTAATTGGTAAATTGGAGAATTGGTAAATTGGTAAATTGGTGAATTAAAATTGAGGTATAAATAATAAATGTCCAGATATAGTTATAGAACAAAACGTTTAGAACAGAGTAAAAAAAGTTATTTAGGAAGATCGTTTCTAATCTCAATTATACTTAATATTATGTTATTATATGCTTTTGGGAATATGATTGCTTTTAATTTTAACAGACCTTTCCCGAAGGAAGAAGAGCTTACCTTAGTTAGCTTAATCGAACTTCCTGCTCCAAAACAACCGGAATCAAAAAAACCAGAGATTACTGTAAAAAAGACAGTTGCTCAATTGGAAGTTAAACCAAAAGTTACTCCAGTTTCTCCTGAACCACCTAAGATAATGGAAGAAAAAACAGAGACAAAGGTAATTAAAAAGGAGGAATTAACCGTAACTGAAGGTATACCCAAGGTAGAAGTTAAAACTCCTCAGGTGGAAAGTAAACCTCAATCAGTAGTCCCGTCAGTCCAAACCAAGGAGTCCTTAGGGCAGGATATAAATGTTTCTACTGAATATTTTAATCAGGTTATAGCCAGTAGAAAAGAAGTAAAGGGAGAAATATTCGAACCAGGTGAATCACAGCTTAAAATTAGTTTGGGTGAAAAACAAGTAGAGAATATTGAAGCAACTTATGGTACTACAGTAAACCTGGGAGAAATTAGTGCTCTACCAGAGACGAAAGAGAAAGAATCTCCTTTTGGGAGTAGACCTCTTTCTATTATGATTGAAAATTCAGCGGGGGCCAGACCACAAACTGGTTTGGATAAGGCAAATATTGTGTATGAAGTTTTAGCAGAAGGTGGAATTACTAGATTTTTAGCCTTTTATTATGACCAGGAGGCAGAAGTAGTTGGACCAGTAAGGAGTGCAAGACCTTATTTTGTGAGTAAATCTTTAGAGCATCAAGCAATTTATGTTCATATTGGAGGAAGTGAAGAAGCATATAATTTCATAAAAGAAGAGAGGATAGATGATATAAATGAATTTGTAGATTTTCAACCCTTTTGGAGAACTCAAGACCGACAACCGCCTCATAATTTATACACCTCTACCATCAAATTGAGAGAAGAAGCTAATAAATTGGGTTATGTTGAAATGATAAAGAAGCAAGATTATCAATTTGAAACCGAGAGCAATGAAAAATTGACTGGTAGACAAAATAATTCTATAGTAATTCCTTACAATAATGATTATACGGTAAGTTATAAATATCAACCCGAATCGATGAAATATCTAAGATTTATAAACAATGAACCCCATATAGATGCCAAGACCAAAAAGCAATTAGCGGTAGATAATATTATAATTCAATTTACTAAAACTAAAATTATTGATGAAGAGGGAAGATTAGCAGTAGATTTTATTGGTAAAGGAAAAGGATTATTATTTTTTAAAGGCAGTTCGGAAGAAATTACCTGGGAAAAACAAGATCTAGAATCAAGAACTGTATTTTTAGATAAGGAAGGGAATAGGATAGCTTTAACTCCAGGAAATGTTTGGATACAAATAGTACCTACAGATTTAGGAGTACAGTACTAAAAGTGACCAATTTTATACCAACTGCAAAATTGGTCCTAAATATATAAAAATATTATAAGATGAAAAAATTAGAAGAAATTTTAGAATGTTTTTTAGATTATCTGACCATTGAAAGAGGTTTAGCTCAAAATACTATAATCTCTTATAGATATGATTTGATAAAATATATTAATTTTTTAAAAAAGAATAAGATTAGTTCTTTTAATCAGACCAAGAAAGATTTAGTCAATAATTATTTTGTTTTTTTAAGAAAAAAAAATTTAGAGATTAATTCAATATCTAGAAATTTAGTGGCGGTGAAGATGCTTTATCGCTTTTTATTAATAGAAGGTTTTATCAAAGAAGACATTACCGGCCTGATTGAATTTCCCCGGATGAGCAAGAAGCTTCCTCATGTTCTGAGTTTGAGAGAGATAAATCTTTTATTAGATCAAGCTAACTTTAAAAGTAATCTGGGCCTAAGAGACCAGGCTATATTAGAGTTACTTTACGCCACTGGCATGAGGGTTTCAGAACTAATATACTTAAAAATTGAGGATATAAATATGGAAAATCGTATGTTAAAATGTCTGGGGAAGGGCTCTAAGGAACGAATCATTCCTTTTGGGAGTAAGGCAGATGAGTCTTTACGTTTATATCTTGATAAAGTAAGACCAAAATTAGTTAAAAATCCGAATGAGGATATTTTGTTTTTAAATAGTCGAGGAGAAAGACTTTCTCGGCAGGGGATATTTTATTTAGTTAAAAAATATGTTCGAAAAGCTGGAATAGAGAAGAAAGTCACTCCCCATACCTTAAGGCACACCTTAGCTACCCACTTATTAGAAAATGGAGCAGATCTCAGGTCAGTTCAAGAGATGTTAGGGCACTCAGATATTTCTACTACTCAAATTTATACCCATGTAAGCAGAAAATGGGTTAGTGAGGAATATTATAGGGCTTTTCCAAGAACATAAAACAGTATATAGTATATGGTATATAGTATATAGTGAAGAGGAAGAACGTATAGTAAATAGAGAAGAAGAAGGAAGCCAGAGACATATTTAGCATATAGTAGTTCGTTTCCTAAATGTCTTTACATTTTTTTCTGTCATTGCGAGGAGTAAAGCGACGAAGCAATCCCTTTATTTGTAAGGACTTGAGATTGCTTCGCTATCACTCGCAATGACAAATCATTGTAACATTATTTAGGAAACGCTCTACTAGTTACTTGGTTAGATAGTTAAGAAAATAGAAGGAAGAAGCCAGGAGCCAGAATAAAATAATCGTATCTTGTATCTCGTGACTCGTCACATGACACGATTTGTTTGCAAACTGGCTACCTAATAAATAAAAATAGTTAAATGATTTAAAGAATATAAGGGAGTAGAATAAAAGTGGAAGATTTAAAAGCAAAAATTACTGAAAGTGTTGAATTTATTAATCAAAAAAGTAATATTAAACCAAAAATAGCTATTATTTTGGGAACCGGATTAGGAAGATTAGCAGAAGATATCCAAGAAAAAGAAATTATACCATATAGTGATATTCCTAATTTCCCTATCTCTACAGTTCAAGGCCATGGTGGCAACTTAGTTTTAGGAAAATTAGAAAATAAAGAAGTTGTAGCCATGCAAGGAAGATTTCATTATTATGAAGGCTATAACTTAAAAGAAGTCACCTTTCCGGTAAGGGTAATGAAAAAGTTAGGTGCAGAGGTAATCATTATTTCCAATGCAGCAGGAGGGATGAATCGATTTTTTAAAAGAGGTGATTTAATGCTTATCACCGATCATATAAATTTATTTGGAGATAACCCTTTAATTGGTCCCAATGATGAAGAATTAGGGCTAAGATTTCCAGATATGTCTGAAGCTTATGACCGAAAACTTGTTGAATTAACTCTAAAGGTAGCTTTAAAAGAAAAGATTAAATTGCATCAAGGAATATATGTAGGTTTAACTGGTCCTACTTTGGAAACTCCGGCTGAGTATAGGTTTTTAATAAAAATAGGAGCAGATGCAGTGGGTATGTCCACTGTTCCAGAGGTTATAGTAGCAAATCACATGGGAATGAAAGTGTTGGGTATTTCTTGCATCACCGATTTAGCTATAAATGGAGTAGTAGTAAAGACTGGCTTAGAGGAAATATTAAAAGCAGCTTCTGATGCTGAACCAATTATGACCAAATTAGTAAAAAAGGTAATTCAAAAAATTGATTATTAATATTTTAAAAATAGCTTTCATATCTGCTTTGCCTATTACTGAATTAAGAGGGGCTATTCCCATAGCCTTAACAATTTATAAAATGCCTGTTTTTCCGGCTTATTTCTTTGCAGTATTGGGAAATATAGTGCCGGTAATTTTTTTATTACTTTATTTAAAACCTTTTTCGGATTTTTTATGTCGATGGCATTTCTTGAATATATTCTTTAAATGGCTCTTTAAAAGAACGCATCAATATGAGGAAAAATTTGAAAAATATGGGGCATTATTTTTGTTGGTCTTTGTGGCTGTTCCGCTTCCTGGAACAGGAGCCTGGACTGGTTCGATTGCTGCATTTGTCTTTGGAATAAGATTTTGGT
>PFIP01000020.1:591-23677 GCA_002782675.1 Candidatus Infernicultor aquiphilus | reverse complement strand
TACCGGAATAGAAAACTTCTGAAAAGTCTTTATCTTTTCTTCGGCTGTACCTGTTCCTCCAGAGATTATTGCTCCTGCATGCCCCATTCTTTTTCCTGGCGGAGCTGTTTTCCCTGCAATTAAAGCAATAACCGGCTTTCTCATTTTTGAATGGATAAATTTTGCTGCTTCTTCCTCATCCGTTCCCCCAATTTCGCCAATTAAAATAATAGCTTTAGTTTGAGAATCTTCTTCAAAAAGTTCAAGAATATCCATGAAAGAAGAACCGATTACCGGATCCCCTCCAATACTTACACAGGTTGACTGGCCAAAATCATTTTTAGTCAAATTATAAACTACCTCATAAGTAAGAGTGCCACTTCTGGAGACTACCCCTAAATTTCCCTCTTTATGGATAGAACCGGGCATAATCCCTACTTTTGTCTTCCCCGGGCTAATTACTCCAGCACAATTAGGGCCAATTAACTTTGAACCCTTTTGCTTCACGTAATAACAGGCTTTAACCATATCCAAAGTAGGGATACCTTCGGTAATACAAACTATAAGTTTTATTCCGGCATCTGTTGCTTCATAGATAGCCTCAGTAGCAAATCGAGCAGGAACATAAATAATGGAAGTATTTGCCGCTGTGTCTCCAAGCGCTTCTTTAACTGTATCGTAAACCGGAACCCCTTCTACTTGTTGTCCTCCTTTGCCTGGAGTTACCCCTGCAATTACCTTTGTTCCATAATCTAACATCTGCCGCGTATGAAAACTTCCCTCTCTACCGGTTATGCCTTGAACTAATAAACGCGTATTAGAATCAACCAGTATACTCAACTTTTCACCACCTCCATCGCTTTTTTTGCTGCCTCATTCATAGTGTCTGCTAAAAAGATTCCTTTTATACCCCTCAGCTTTTTTCGACCTTCTTCTTCATTAGTTCCAGTAAGCCTAATAATTAAAGGTAAGTTCATCTCTCTCTTAGAGAGAGCTTGAATAAGGCCTTCGGCAACAATATCACATCTGGTGATTCCACCAAATATATTAACCAGAACAGCCCTCACCTGCTCATCGGATAAAACAATATCCAACGCCTTACCTACCTGCTGTGAACTTGCCCCTCCTCCTACATCTAAAAAATTAGCTGGCTCGGCTCCGTAATGTTTTACCAAATCCATAGTAGCCATAGCTAAACCGGCTCCATTTACTATACAACCAATATTCCCCTCAAGTCTAACATAGCTAATCCCCACTTCTTTTGCTCTCACCTCCAGAGGGTCTTCTACCTCTAAATCCCTTAAGCTACTTATTTCTGGGTGTCTGTAGAGGGCATTATCATCAAATATAATCTTGGCATCAAGGGCAAAGAGAGATCCTTCTTTGGTAATTACTAAAGGGTTTACCTCTACCAAAGAAGAGTCCATTTCGTCAAAAATACGGTAAAGAGCGGAAAGGATTTTAGCTATCCCTTGAACTAAGTTTTTATCTTTAGTGAGAGCTGAAGCAAGTTCGTTGGCCTGGTGACTTTTAAATCCAAGTAAGGGGTGGACATAAAATTTAAATATTTTCTCGGGATTGGTTCTGGCTACCTCTTCTATATCTATTCCGCCAGCAGGACTTACCATAACCACCACCCTTTTTTGAGCTCTATCTACGGTTACTCCTAAATAATACTCCTCTTTAATAGATACAGATTCCTTGACAAACACTCTTTTAACTAAAATACCCTTAAGTTTAGAGTTTAAAATCCTCTCAGCTGCCTGGTAAGCTTCCTCTGGAGTAGAAGCAAGCTTTATACCTCCCGCCTTTCCTCTTCCTCCTACCAGCACTTGCGCTTTTACGACTACCGGTCTACCCAGCTTTTCAGCTATTTTTTTAACTTCTTCACTGGTTTTAGCCACCTCACCCCAAGGAGAAGGTATTCCCCTCTTAATAAAAATCTCATAAGCCTGGAATTCGTAAATCTTCATTTTTCACCCCCCTCCATTAAAATCGAGAGATATTCAGAAATATTATAGATCTTAATATTTTGCTTTCTTTTCTTAGCGTTCTTGAAATTATGTAAACAGGAAAAGCATTCAGTAAGAAGAACATCGGCTTTCTTATCTAGCGCTTCTTTCAATCTGTCTTTGGCCATATCAATGGAAAGCCTGGTAAAGCTTCCCCTTACCCCTCCACCGGCACCACAGCAGCGAGCATTCTCGCGGTTTTTTTCCATTTCTACGAAATGAGGAGCAAACTTTTTAATAATTTCTCTGGGCTCTTCATATATCCCCGAATGTCTTCCTAAATCACAAGGGTCATGGTAGGTAACTATCTCCTCGGTCTTCACCTGGATATTAAGTTTATTTAAAAGCTGGGTAATATGAACCACCTCTAATCCTAAATCACTATATTCTGGATTATTTTTAAAGGTCTTATAGCACATCGGACAGATAGTTAACAATTTCTTTGCTCCTGTTTTTTTAATCTCCTCTTTATTATGCTGGACATTCTCCTGATAATTTTCAAAACCTAGATCAGGAAAGACCCCGCCACAACATAGCTCATCAAATCTAGTAAAAGATACTCCCAGCTTCTTTAAAAGCTTGATGGTCCTGTTTACGCTTTCTTCTTCTCGGTAGGTTCCTACGCAGCCGACAAAGAGAGCATATTCCGCGCTTTTTTGGATTATTTCTTTCTCCTTTTTTTCCTCTCCATATACATTACCGCTTTTCTTTACCGCTTCTTGCATTAATTGATGAGGGGGGAAATAGTGACCATTTTCTACCAGGTCTTTTCTGCTTGCCTTTACCACTTCAAGAATTTTTACTTTAGCCGGACAATTTACCTCACATTGTCCACAGGTAGTGCACTGAAAGAACTTCTCTAAAATAGAATCCGAACATTCAATATCTTTAGTTAAAAGACCGTAGGAAAGAATCATTCTTGCTCTGGCGCCTGCGCTCTCCCAACCAATCTGGTTATAGACCGGACAATTTTCCAGGCAGTAGGCACACCTGATACAAACCAGCATCTCCTTTTTCCATTTCTTTAGGTTTTTTGTTTCCATATTTTACTCCTTTATCGCATATCTAAGCTGGGTGGCGGTAAAAAAATCATCAGGGGCATCCATCAGCTTGTGAGGGTTTAAAATATTATGGGGATCCAAAGCTTTTTTTATCTTCCTCATCATCTCCAGGGATTCACTTCTTTCTTTCTTAAAATAAGGAGCCTTGGTAATTCCTATTCCATGTTCACCCGAGGTAGTTCCCCTTAAACTTTGAGTGAGGGCAAAAGCCTCAGCAACCGCCTTTTTTGCTCTCTCCCATTGCTGTGATGATTCTGGATCGATCAGAAAGGAGGTATGAATTAATCCCTCACCGGCATGACCATAGGTACAGATAATAATACCATTTTCGGAAGCTATCCTATGAAAGTTAACAATCAACTCGGAAAGCTTGGATATCGGAACGGTGACATCTTCCGCTAAGGTGACCCGGGCCAGATCTTCCTGGTATCTACTGGTAGCCGGAAAAGCTGCGTTTCTAGCTTCCCATATCTTTTCCATCTCCTTAGGGTCATTACTTATATCGATACGGAAAGAGTTAAACTCCTGACAGACTTTTTTTATTTTATCCATCTCATCATCAATAGAGACCTTGTTCCCGTCGCACTCAAAAAGAACTATCGCTTCAATTTCCGGTAGGCCAGAATGGAAGGCCGCATTAATCGACTTGATCACTATCTCATCTAAAAACTCCAGGGCAGAAGGGGTTAAACCTCTAGCCACTATAGCAGAGATTGCTTTACCCGCTTCCTCCAATTTATAAAACATAGCTCTTCCCACCGCTCTTTTTTCGGGAAGAGGTTTAAGACGAAGCGTTGCCTCCACAATAACTCCCAGGGTCCCCTCGCTACCCACCATCAGCCTCTCCAACTGATAACCAGAGGAATGAATAATGGTCTGCGTCCCTAAGGAGACCAGCTCTCCTTGCGGCAGAACCACCTTTAACCCCAAAACAAAATCCCTGGTAGCTCCGTATTTTACCGCCCTCATCCCCGAAGCATTATTAGCAATCATTCCTCCTATGGTGCATACTTTTCCGCTTCCCGGGGTGGGAGGAAAGAAAAACCCAAACTTTTTAAGCTCTTTATTAAGCTCATCATTAACTACTCCTGGTTCAACCCTACAGAGTAAATCTCCTATGCGAATCTCCTTTATTTTATTCATTCTTTTTAGGTCAAGAACAATACCCCCATCGATAGGAACAGCACCACCCACTTCTCCTGTCCCTGCCCCTCGAGGAGTTACCGGAATTTTTTCCTTATTGGCATACCTTAAAATTTCTTGCACTTCTTCTGTATTTCCTGGTCTTAATATCACGGAAGGTAAACTCTGATAAATAGAAGCATCTGAGGAATAGATATATCTCTCCGTCAGACTATCAGAAAAATTTTCTCCTCCCACTATATCTTTTAGTTCTTCAAACATAATCTCCTCCCCCTAGATTTCCTGCAGAGTCAAATAACATCTCCTTTAACTCACCAATAATTTCCAGGTCCTCTCTCTTTTCGGCTTCTTTTAAAAGAACTTCCGAAATATAAAACTTGAGGAACCATTTCCCTTAAGCCAGGTGAACCAAAGGAATGCACCAGGCAAGCGCCGGCATGTTTACCCAGGCCGATGGAGAGCATCTTCATTAATCCGCTTTCTACCGCTCCCCTAAAAGAGGTATGGGGTTTAATCCGATTAACCGCTATGATAGCATCGGCATTAAAGGCTATCTTATCCATTAAAACCGGCACACCTTCCCTTATCTCCCCTATCTTCACTACCTCCATAGAAGAACGTATAGGAGCACCTATAGAGCTTTCCGTAATTCCGTAACTTTTTAATACCGCTATCTGCCCCTCTGCAGTAGCTCCACCGTGACTACCCATAGCCGGAACTATAAAAGGGTTTCCTCCTAAATCTTTTACTTCTTTTACTAGAGCAGCTATAATTTCTGCAATATGAGAGATGCCCCTACTTCCGGCAGTAATTGCTACGCTATCTCCCGGTTTTATTCTCTCCTTTAATTTAGATTTAGCTACTTCTTTGGAGAGTTCACCCTTAAGGTCTTTAATAACGGGAGCTTCAAATTTTTGTCTAATTTTTACCATTTTAGGAAAATTTATCTCGGGCATATTAACCTCCCTATCAAACTTAATATCCTAAATCCTCTCCCAACAAAAAAGCGGTAATTCAGGGCAGAGAGGGCTTTTTTTCTACCTGAACAGCACATACCTTGTATTCCGGAATTTTCGCTACCGGGTCAAAAGCTGAATTAGTTAGTGCATTAGCAGGACTTTCTGCAAAATGGAAAGGAATGAAAATTACCCCCTCGGGAACTTTTCTGGTTACCTGCACTTTAACCTCAATCTTACCTCTACGACTTTTCACCGAAACTATTTCTCCCTCAAAAATATTTAATTTTTCTGCATCCTTAAAATTAATTTCCACATACCCGGTGGGAACCTCTCTATTTAGTGCTTCCGTCCTTCTGGTCATTGTTCCGGTATGATAATGAAAGATAGTTCTTCCGGTAGTTAATATAAACGGATAATCAGCATCGGGAAGCTCTGCGGCCTCTTTGAATTCTATTCCAAAAAACTTACCCTTGCCCCGACTAAACTTTCCTTGATGTAAATAAGGCGTCCCTGGATGTTCTTTGGAGGGGCAGGGCCACTGCAATCCAATATCTTCAATTCGCTCATACCCTATTCCTCCATAAATAGGAGTTACTGAGGCTATTTCATCCATAATTTCAGCCGGTGAAGAATATTCAAATCCTTTAGATCCCATCTTTCTTGCTAAGGCGCAGATTATCTGCCAATCGGGTTTACTTTCACCCCTAGGCTCAATCGCTTTTCTTATTCTTTGAACTCTACGGTCTGTAGCGGTGAAGGTGCCATCTCTTTCTGCATAGGAGGTACCGGGAAGCACCAGATCAGCCAGTTGAGCCGTTTCGGTAAGGAATATATCCTGAACCACAAGAAATTCAAGATTCTCTAACGCTTTCTTAACCTGGTGGATATCCGGATCGGAGAGCATCGGATTCTCGCCCATAATATATATGGCTTTAAGATTACCTTTGGCTGCCTCATTCATCATTTCCACCACCGTCAGCCCTGGCTGGGAAGGAAGTTCGGTATCCCAGGCTTTTTCAAACTTGGCATGGGTATTTTCATCAGCTACACTTTGATATCCAGAGTAGACGTTGGGTAAAGCCCCTACATCGCATGCCCCCTGAACATTCGACTGCCCTCTTAAAGGATTAACCCCGGTGCTTGGCCGGCCAACATTACCGGTTAGCAGGGCAAGATTTGAACAGGAGACCACATTATCTACCCCGGTGGTATGCTGCGTTATACCCATGGAATAAACCAGGGAGGCAGATTTAGCCTGGGCATATATTCTGGCTGCTTCCATAATAAGTTCTTTAGGTATGCCGGTTATCTTTTCTACATATTCCGGGGTATACTTTTTAACCACTTCTTTTAATTCTGCAAACCCTTCGGTGCGCTCATTAATGAACTTTTTATCCTCCCAACCTTCCTTTAAAATTACATTCATCAATCCATTAAGTAAAGCAACATCTGTTCCTGGTCTTTGCCGGAGATGATAATCAGCAAATTGAGTTAAAGGAATAAGCCTGGGATCAGCAACTATAAGTTTTGCTCCTTTTGCTCTTGCTCTCATAATGTATCGTGCTATAAGTGGATGCTGTTCTGTGGTGTTTGAGCCGATAACAAAAATACAATCAGCATCTTCGAGCTCTCCTATGGAGTTGGTCATTGCTCCACTACCAAAAGTTTTCCCTAAACCCACCACCGTGGAGGCATGGCATAATCGAGCACAGTGGTCAACACTATTGGTCTTAAGAACCGCTCGAGCAAATTTCATCATTAAATAGTTCTCTTCATTGGTGCATTTCGCTGAGGAGAGAACAGCAACAGCATCAGGGCTATACTGTTTAAGTTTTTCGGTAACTACCTTCAAAGCTTCATCCCAGGATATCTCCACAAATTTTCCATTTTTTTTCATTAAGGGCTTAGTTAATCGGTCTTTACTAATTACAAAATCGGCCGCATTCCACCCTTTAATACAAAGCTTTCCCTGACTAACTAGATGCGATTTACAGGGGAGGATACCCACCAACTCCCCATCCAGAACCTGTAGATAGAAATTACACCCACAACCGCAATACGGACATACGGTTAGCACATTCTTATATTCTATCATTCATTAGCTCCTTCCTTCATTGGCATCTCATCCAAGGTAGTTAACAACGGTGATTCTTGCTTCACATCTAAACCAGATTCATAATTAAATAATTCTTTAACATCTTTCCTTACCTGTTTAGAAATAGTTAGTAAAGGAATATCCATAGGACAGGCTTTCTCACATTCGCCACATTCAATACATCTATCGGCAAGGTGATAAAATCTTATAAAATGGAACATAGGAATTTCAGGAGGAATTTCTCCTATCTTCGACCACAACTCCTGCTCCATAGCACAATCCTGACAGAAACACAAGGGGCAAGCGTTTCTACAGCCATAACATTTTATACATTTACTTAGTTGAGATTGCCAAAAAGCTAACCGTTCTGACCAACCTTTATTTAAAAGGCCTTCAATGTTTTTATCTTCAAAAACCCCTTCCACTTTCTCTCCTAGAAGGGGATGATTAGGATAAGGTCTGGGGCATTTGCACTCTACTGCTTCTTCTCTGCTGCAAGCAACACCTAAAATCTCAATATTTTTCATCTCTATTTGGTTTCTTTTAGCCAGCTCAATTAAAGCCCTCTCCTCACACCCTTTAACTATAACTCCAATCTTTATATCTGGATATTTTTCCTCTATCAACCGGATAATATTCTTTTTGCTTGGTCTACAAGTATAGAAAAGTGGATATTGAGGGGAGACTACTAAACTATCTAATTCCTCTACTTTGGTAAAAATATGTGGGGCTAGATGGTTATCCTTTTCCCTCAGTCCAAATATCACTTCCACTTTTCCGCTGACAAGATACTCTTTAGCTAATTTTTTCAATTTCTCTATCATGCCTCAAACTTCCTCTTTAATGGATTCGGACCTAACCTCTTAATTTCAGCCACAAAATCGGTGACTACTTCCGCAAATTTTTGGCCCTCTGCAGCAGAAACCCACTCCAACCTCACTCTCCGAGGGTCAATCCCTAAATAGCTCAATATCTTTTTAAGAATGGCCACTCTCTTTTTGGTTCGATGGTTGCCGGTTTGATAGTGGCAATCTCCAATATGACAACCTCCAATAAATATTCCATCTGCCCCTTTTTGAAAAGCCTCCATTACAAACAGAGGGTCAATCGTTCCCGAACACATCACTCTAATCATCCTGAAATCGGGAGGCATTTGAAGTCTGCTTACTCCGGCTAAATCTGCACCTGCGTAGGTACACCAGTTGCAACAAAATCCAATAATTTTCGGTTCGAATTCTTTCATCTTATACCTCCAATGCGGCCTTAGTCATAGCTAAAATCTGCTCTCTCTTAAATCCTCTTTGGTTGATAGCTCCCGAGAAACAAGCACCAGTGCAGGTACCACAACCTTTACAAAGAGTTTCATTCACCTTGGCCACTCTCTTTTCCTGATCTATTTCTATAGCATTATAAATACAAACTGCTTCACAGATTCCACATCCATTACACCTATCCTCATTTACACTAACCACTGTTCCCTCTGCTAAAATTTTGTCTTTAGCCAGAATAGTACATGCTCTGGAGATCGCAGCATTTGCTTGGGAAATACTTTCTTCAATAAACTTGGGAGAATGAGCTAATCCACAAAGAAAGATGCCCTCGGTAGCAAAATCTACCGGACGAAGCTTTACATGAGCTTCAAGAAAAAAACCATCTTCATTTAAGGGAACTTTCAGCATCTGAGCAAGCTCTTCACCATCTTCAGAAGCAATAACCCCGGTACTTAAAACTACCAGGTCAGCATTAATCAATAAATTTTCTTTTAAGATAAGGTCTTTTACCAGAACCTCAAGTTTTTCTTTACCTTTTCTTACTTCAGGTTCTTGTCCTTCCTCATAGCGAATAAAGATGACGCCTTCCTCTCGGGCCCTTTGATAATAATCTTCCTTGAAACCGTAGGTTCTCATATCTCGATAAAGAATGTAAATATTAGCTTTTTTGTTTAGCTGTTTAATCTTAAGGGCATTCTTTATCGCCTCTGAACAGCAGATACGGCTACAATAAGGATGTTGATCATTTCTGGAACCAACACACTGAATCATCACCATAGAATTTTGAGTATTAACCTCCAATTTCCCACTGACCATCAATTTTTCCAACTCTCTTTGGGTAACAACTCCTCTCTCTTTACCATAAAGGTATTCCGTAGGCTGATACTCTTTTGCTCCCGTAGCTACAATGATAATCCCATGCTCAAGTTCTTTTAGAGAAGAATCTATCTTAACCGTCGTCTTAAAATTTCCTACAAATCCTTCGATATTTTCAATCTTAGCCCCGCTGAAAAGACGAATTCTATCATTTAATTGGACCTTAGCTATAAGTTCCCCTAAAAACTTTTGAACATCTTCACCTTCAAGGGTATAATGAATATCTTTTGCCTGACCACCAAGTTCTCTCTCTTTTTCTACCAAATATACTTCATATCCTTCCTCAGCAAGTCTTAAAGCAGAAGTCATTCCTGATACTCCTCCACCGATAACCAGACCTCGAGGAATTACTTCCAAAGGAAGTCTCTTTAACGGCTCAATTAACCTTGCTTTAGCCACAGCCATCCTTACTAAATCTTTTGCTTTCCTGGTTGCTTTTTCTGGCTCTCTCATATGAATCCAGGAACATTGGTCCCGAATATTTGCCATTTCAAAAAGATACCTATTCAAACCTGCTTCCCTTATGGTCTCCTGGAAAAGAGGTTCATGTGTTCTGGGAGTGCAGGAGGCAACTACTATTCTGTTTAATTGGTGTTCTTTAATGGCCCCTTTTATTCTCTTCTGGGTATCCTGAGAGCAGGTATAAAGATTACCTTCAGCATAAACTACGCCGGGTAAAGTCTTGACCCATTCCACAATAGAGGGAACATCAACCACTCCTCCAATGTTGATACCGCAGTGACAGACAAATACACCTATCCTGGGAGCTTCTCCGCTCACCTCTATTTCTGGAGGATACTCTTTTTCGGTTACCAAAGAACCCCTTGCCTCTGACAGGATACTCGATGCTTCTGCAGCAACGCCGCTTGCTTGAGCTACAGTCTCTGGAACGTCCTTGGGTCCAGAGAAGGCACCGCCAACAAAGATACCTGGCCGAGAAGTGTGGAGAGGTTCAAAGGTACTCGTCTTAGCAAAGTTATAACTGTTTAGTTGGATATTAAATTTTTCTGCTATCTCCTTGGCACTCTTTGGAGCTTCCAGTCCCACAGATAAAACCACCATCTCAAATTCTTCGCTGGCGAGCTTCCCATCATCGGTCTCATATTTTATCTTTAAATTATGAGTTTTAAGATCTTCTTCTACTTCTGAAATCTTTGAGCGTACATACCTCACCCCATATTCAGATTCTGCCCTTTTAATATATTTATCAAAATCCTTCCCGTAAGCCCTCATATCCATATAAAAGATAGAGGTCTCCGTATCTGGAGCATGCTCTTTGGTAATTAAAGCTTCTTTGGTAGAATACATACAGCAAACTGAGGAACAGTAACCTCTTTTAATTTTAGAGTCTCTGGAGCCAACACACTGAATCCAGGCAATACTCTTGGGATGTTTATCATCCGACCTCCTGGTTACCTGACCTTGATAAGGACCTGAGGCAGATAAAATTCTCTCCAACTCAATACTGGATACCACATTAGGAAATCTCTTGTAACCATACTCTTCTTTTAACTGAGGATTAAATTCATCAAATCCGAGAAAAAGAATTACCGAGCCAACCTTTATCTCCCTATCCTCTTCGAGCATATCATGAAGGACTGCTTCTGCCTTACAAGCTTCTACACACTGCATACATTCAGAGCATCCTCCACAAGCAAGACATCTTTTTGCTTCTTTAATTGCCTCTTCTTCGCTAAAACCTAAAACAACTTCTTTAAAATTTCCCTTCCTTTCACTTAGGGGAAGAGTAGCTACTTCTGTCCTCTTTTTAGGTTCTACTCCTTCAGTATCTACTTCAATCTCGCTCTCTTGACTTCCCTCTCCTTCACGACCTACTCGCATATCTTCACCATTAAGATAACGGTCAATAGAGATAGCTGCTTTTCTACCGGCAGCCATTGCTTCAATAACTGTATCGGGCCCCGTAACTGTATCACCACCAGCAAAAATGCCTTTTAGGTTCGTCTCTAAAGTTAAAGGGTCTACCTCAAACCCTCTTCCCCGAATCAGCTTAAACCTATCTGCCTGTGCGTGCCTGCACCTGTCTGCCGTCTGCCTGTGCGTGTACGCACGCAGACAGGTGCCGGCAAAGGCAGGCGCAGACAGGTGATGAGAGCCTAAGAAGGATAAATCTGAAGACTGACCAAGAGCGGGAATTATCATATCTGCATCAATAATAAATTCTGAGCCCTCTAGAGGGATAGGTCTTCTTCTTCCTGAGGCATCAGGCTCGCCTAATCTCATCCGAATACATTGGACCTGGTTAACTTTACTCTCTTTACCTAAAATCCTGGTAGGGGCAGCTAAATAAAATATCTTAATTCCCTCTTTTTCTGCTTCTTCTATCTCCTCTTTATTAGCCGGCATCTCCGCTCTTGACCTTCGATAAACAATGGTAACTTCTTTTGCTCCCAGGCGATAAACTGTTCTTGCGGCATCAATGGCAGCATTTCCGCCTCCCACCACCACCACTTTTTCTCCTACTTCTACTTTCTCGCCCAAATTTACTCTTCTTAAAAACTCTACACTATGATATACACCTTTTAAATCCTCCCCGGGGATTTCTAATTTCAGGCTTAGATGAGCTCCAACAGCAATAAATATAGCCTCATAGCCATTATTTTTAAGGTCCTCTATGGTTAAATTCTCACCGAGAGGAGTATTTAATTTTATTTCAATACCAAGATCTTCTAAAATACTAATTTCTTTTCTTAAAATATCTTTAGGAAGGCGATAATCAGGAATGCCAACGGCCAGCATCCCCCCGGCAACTGAAAGAGCTTCAAATATAGTAACCTTATAGCCCCTTTTTCTTAAATCATAGGCTGAAGTTAAACCAGCTGGACCAGAACCAATTATAGCAATCCTATTCTCTTTTTCCGGCTCAATTTTTAACTCAAAATCTACCTTTTTTTCGTAATCAGCTACAAACCTCTTTAATAAATCAATAGCAATAGGCTCATCTACATTTTGCCTCGAACATTCTCCTTCGCAGGGATGAGTGCACACTCGGCCGCATATTCCTGGGAGTGGATTCTTTTCGCGAACCAGAGTTAGAGCTTCCTTAAATTTCCCTTGAGAAATCAAAGCAATATAACCCTGAACATTAACATGGAGAGGGCAAGCAGCTCTACAGGGAGGAATTCCTCTTTTTTCAATGCCAAATGCACTGGGGGTTGCCTGGGTAAAGGGTCTATATATGGCTTTTCTATTTACCAAGTTTTCTTCATATTCACTGGGAATCTCTACCGGGCAAACTTCAGCGCAATCTCCACAACCGGTACACTTAGCTAAATCAACAAAGCGGGGATGTTTTTTTACTCTTACTTTAAAATTACCTACTTCTCCTTCAATACTTTCCACTTCTGAGTTAGTAAGCATCTCCACATTTCTATGTCTTCCACAATCAACAAGTTTTGGGGAAAGAATACACATCGCACAATCGTTGGTGGGAAAAGTTTTATCCAGTTGAGCCATTACTCCACCAATACTCAGGCTTTTTTCCACCAGATAGACTTTAAAACCAGATTCTGCTAAATCTAAAGAGGCTTGAACACCACCAATACCACCTCCCACTACCATCACCGCCCCAACTTTATCTTTCTTTAAGTTCACCTTTCCCCCTCCTTTGCTTTATTATAATTTTGCCAACATTTCTCTTGGTTTTATTCGGTTTAACTTAAAACCCAATTCTTCGGGAGAAATACCTAAGGCCAGACCAAGAATTTGAGGATAATATAAAACAGGTAGATTATACTCTACTTCAAATTGCTTTTCTATCTTTTTTTGACTCCCTTCATACATAATGCTGCAAAAAGGACAAATCAAACAGATAGCATCTGCCTTAGTAGATTTTATATGGTCAAGTTTATTTTTGGCTACTTTCAGTGCGGTCATTTCATTTATACCCAAAATACCTCCACCACAACAACTCTTTTTATCTTCATAAAGAACAGACTTTGCTCCGGTTACCTCAATTAACTCATCCAGTGTTTTTGGATTTTCAACATCATCAAAATCTTCATATATTCCTGAGGGTTTTAAGTAATGGCAACCATAGTGAGCAGCAAAACTAAATTTAGATAAATCAACCTTTAAATTTTCTCTTATCTTCTCCAGTCCCACATCTTCATATAAAACTCGGGTAAAATGCTTTACTTTTATTTTTCCTTCATATTTTCTCCCTAAAACTGAAAGCTTATTATTTATCTTTTTCCGCAAACTTTCCTCTTCCTTTAACTCCTTATTTGCTTCGGTTAAAATAGAAGTACAAGCACTACAAAGAGAAACTAGATCTAAATCTTTCTCTTCCGCCAAACTTAAGTTTTTAGCAGCCATTAAAAGAAAAGTATCTCTATCCACCGATTTAACCGGGAAACCACAACAACTAAAATCATTTATATCCACAAGCTCTATACCTAATTTATGGGCTACTTTTCTGGCGGAAAGCTCATAATTTAATGCCCTCACTGGAACAGTACATCCTAAAAATAAAGCGTATCTCATTCTTCCCCCTCCTTAGCTACCTGAAGGAGTTTATCCACACCTTTCTGTTTAAATAGCTTTTTGGTATCCTCGGCGTTCTCCTCTATTTGAGGAAGACCAAGTTTTGTTCGCTTTTCATTATCAAACTCCCCAATTTCATAAAGCCTACCATGAGAGTTTAAGGCTTCCATTTGAGCTACAAAAGAGGGATGAATATATCCTTCTCTTACCGCGATATTTTTTATGACATTCATTAGGTCAGTAATCTTTACCTCCTGAGGACACCTTTCCGCACAGGTATAACAACTGGAACAAAGCCAGATAAAATCACTGGAAAGAACCCTCTCTTTCATCCCCAACAGAGCCATTCTAATAATCTTTCGAGGGTTAAACTGATCATTTACCTCTCTAATAGGACATCCAGCAGTACAGGTGCCACAAGCAAAACAGCGAGTAATATTCTCGCCTCCTGGTTCTGCTTGAATCTCATACTTAAAATTGGGTTCTAATTCATTTACTTTAATAATCTTTTCTTCATTTTCACTCATTTTACTCCTCCCCTACACTGCGAAGTTCATCTTCTTTAAAAGTAGTAAGCGGTAAAGGTTCTTCTAAATCTCTGCCCGGAACATATTTAAAAATCTGTTGCACCTTATAGCTTACCATCTTAAATATTTTAAGAAGTGGAATATTACTTGGACAAGCTTGCTCACAAAGCCCGCATCCTACACAAGAAGTAGCCATATGACTCATTCTCCCTAAATGGAAAAGAATGGTATCCCGGGGCATTTTAATAGAGCCTTTTCTTTTAGCCCACAGGAGGTATTTTTCTGAACCAAATTCAAAAGTAGGCGACTCAAAGAAACACTCTCTGCAATAGCAAAGGGGACAGACCCTCATACAATTATGACAGTTAATACAGGTGGAAAATACCGAAAGTAAATTCTCCCAGCCACCACTTGTCTCTTCCTTCATCTCAGAAAAAAGAGCATCTCTTTTCTCTATTTTTTTACTAAGGTACTTAGAAACAGACTCTTCTCTTTTTGATTGGTTAAATTCGGGACCTGTCTGCGTGCAGGCACGCACAGGCAGAAAAGAGAAATTTTCTAAAATTTTTTCTCCTTTCTCAGTACCAGATTTAAGCAGAATATTCTTTTCAAAATCTACTCCTATTAAGCCGATAACTAAATCGGCATTAGAGGGAATAGGATACTCACACACCTGGCAAGCTTTCCTTAATTTAGTATCCTCTCCTCCTTCCTTAAATTTCCTTAAGAGTTCATCTGAGGGTGAATTACCTTGTTTACAGAGATTCTGATAATCACTAACTGAATAGGTCCCTAAGCAATCTACCCCAATAATAAGCAGGTTATCTAAAGAAGCCTGCTTCAATTTAACCAGTTCTATTAATGCTCTTATTTCGCAGGACCTAAGAACAACTCCCACCGGATTCTTATAGGAACTGAGTCTGGTCATCTCGGAGATAATTCTTGCCGAACTAACCGGGAGAACGGGAGAGATAACGTTTACCTCTTTTAGTCCGTTAGAATTAGTCATCAAACTTTGAACTACATTATCTTTTGAGGGGACTTCTCGAGGAACTAAAAGTGCACTCACCAGATTTTTTTCCAGAAGGCTCTCCAAAAAGGAATTAATCGCTTCCTTTACCCTGGCATCCTTTACCTCAATAACTACCTCTTTTTTCATCTATTTCACCTCTATAAAGACCAATATTTACTTACCGGGTTGGGACCTAATCTTTTTAAATGGGAGGTCATTTCAGATATACTATCCGCATATCTTTTACCTTCGCTGGCGCTTACCCACCTAATCCAGACCCGACCATCATCTAACCCCAAACTTTTTAAAATACTTTTTAAAACAGTAATCCTTCTCCTCTCCTTATAGTTCCCACTCACATAATGGCAATCTCCCGGATGACATCCGCCAATAAAGACTCCATCCGCTCCTTCCAATAAAGCCCGAAGAATATAAACAGAATCAACCGACCCCGAACACATTACCCTGATAGGCCTAATATTTGGCGGATATTGTATCCTGGAAGTACCCGCAAGGTCTGCTCCCGCATAAGTACACCAGTTACATAAGAAACCAACTATCTTGGGCTCAAAATTAGCCATTAATTACCTCCTTCTTATCTTAAAAAAATCTCTTTTTCGCACTTGATCGTCACAGGATTTATCCTACCTTCCATCTTCATATTGCCGCATCAATAACGGAGAGAATTTGTTTATCCTCATATCCTTTTAATTTAGCCGCCCCATTAGGACAAACTGCCGCACAAGTCCCACATCCCCGGCAAAGAGTTGATATCACTTTTACCACTCTCTTTTGCTCATCTATCACCCGCGCTTTATAAGGGCAAGAAGAGATGCAAACTTCACAACCACTGCACCATCTCTCATTTACTTCGGCAATACACCTTCTGGATAGCATTCTCTCCTGAAATAATAATATTACCGTTTTAGTAGCTGCCGCGGTAGCCTGGGTTAGCGATTCCTTGACAGAACGAGGAGAATGAGCCAAACCGCAAACAAATATTCCATCCCTGAGAAACTCTACAGGACGAAACTTAACATTGGCTTCCTCGAAGAAACCATCATTATCTAAGGTAACCTCCAAAATTTTAGCTAAAGAATGATTATCTTCGGGTATCATCCCAACACTCAATACAACAAAATCAGGATTTATAACCAATTCTTCATTCAACACAAAGTCAGTAACTCTTACTTTTAATTTACCTCCTTCAATTTTAAGTTGAGGTTTATTATCCACATTATATCTAATAAAAGCTATTCCCATCTCCCTTGCTTTGGTATAATACTCTTCTTTAAACTCATAAGTCATTATGTCTCGATAAAGAATATAGATATTTGCCTTAGGATTTTCCTCTTTTATTTTTAAAGCATTCTTTATAGCTTGAGAGCAACACACCCTGCTACAATAAAGATGTGGCTCTTCTCGGGAACCCACACATTGAATCATAACTATCGAATTTTGAGAATTAACCTCTATTTCTTTGTTAGCAATCAATCTTTCCATCTCTTTTTGAGTAATTATTCTTTTATCTTCACCATAAGAATACTCTTTAAGAGACTGATTTTCCTTTGCTCCAGTTGCCACAATAATAGCTCCATAAGAAATAACTTTAGACTCCGATTGGTTTATTATAAGCCTTGCTTGGAAATTCCCAGCATAACCAGTAACTTCTTCAAGCTCTGTGTTTTTATATATGTGAATTAAACGGTTATTTTCAATTTCTTCTATTCTTTTTTTAAGAAAATCTTGAACATTTAATCCTTCCAGAGTCATATAGATTTCTCTTGCATTACCCCCAAGCTCAGAAGTTTTCTCTATTAAATCAACTTCGAATTCCTCTTCAGCAACATAAAGAGCTGCAGTCATACCAGATAAACCTGCGCCAACAACCAATGCTCTTTTAACGACAGAATCTGTTATTAAAGGCAAAGGCTGCTGTAATACAGCTTTCTCTACTGCCATAGAAAGAAATTTCTCTGCTTTCTCTGTAGCTAACTTTTTATCTTTATGCACCCAGGATATCTGTTCTCGGAAGTTCACTATTTGCAAGAGAGAAGGGTTAAATCCTACTTGACGAAGACCCTGTTTAAATAAAACTTCATATTTATAAGAAGTACAGGCAGCAAAGATTACTCTATTTACCTTCGAATCAACTATTTTTTCTTTAGCTTCATTTAAATCAGGTTTAAAGCAGAGATATTTAAAATCTTCAACTAAACAGACGTTAGGAAGTTTACTTGCAAATTCCTTTACTTCCTTTATATTAATTATACTGCTAATTTCTTGACCACAATGACATATAAAAATACCTATTTTGGGATCCTCATTAGTTACATCGATCTCTTGGGGATAATTACCTTCCCCGAAAAATTTTCCTCGAGAAGATAACATTGCCATAGAAGCTTTTAGAGCACCTGCACTTGCCTCAGTAACAGTCTCTGAAATATCCTTAGGTCCCGAAAAAGAACCGCAAGCAAATATGCCTTCTTTCTCTGCCATATTAGAAAAATCGATTGTTTTGCAAAATCCATACTTATTTAATTTTAATCCCAAAATCTCACTTATATTTTTAGCTTTATCAGGAGGCGATTGCCCAACAGACAGAACAACTAAATTAAATTCATCTTTAACATAATCTCCTTTTTCTGTCTCGTAAATAATTTTTAAATTTTTTGTATCTGGGAACTCTTCTATGGCAGGGACTCTATATCTTATAAATTTTATACCTTCTTCTTTTGCTTTTTCATAATACCTACAATACCCTTTACCAAAAGTTCTTATATCCATAAAAAAGATTTGAACATCAATGGTTGGATCTATCTTTTTTATAAGCATAGCGTCTTTTAAAGCAATCATACAGCAGGCAGAGGAACAATAATCTTTTTCCTTATCTCTTGAACCAATACACTGCAGAAAAGCAATTTTTCGAGGCATTTTTCCATCTGAGGGACGAATAAATTTTCCGTTATAAGGACCCATCTCACTAAACATTCTTTCCAGCTCTGTGCTAGTAACAACATTTAGACACTTCTCATAACCATACTGGCTTAAATCATGGGGATCAAATTCTTCAAAGCCTAAAGAAAGGATAATAGCTCCCACTTCTAATTCAAGAATTTCATCCTTTTGAGAAAGATCGATAGCCTTGGTAGGACATATCTTTACGCATTCTCCACATCGATTACAAGATTCTATATCAATAGTATACAAATTGGGAATTGCTTGAGGGTACTTAATATAAATTGCTTTACGAGAAGCCAAACCTTCATTGAACTCATCTTTTACCTTAATTGGGCAAATCTCTGTGCATAATCCACATCCAATACACTTATCCTCTTTTATATACCTTGCCTTTTTCTGGAGAGAAACTTTAAAATCTCCTACAGAGCCTTCTACTTTTTCTACTTCTGTATTAGTCATAATCTGGATATTGGGATGAGTTAAATCTCGACGAAGACAAAATTCAGAGGCCTCCTCTCTCTTAAAAATTGGCAGCATTTGGCACATACCACAATCATTGGTAGTAAACTGCCGATCTAATTGAGAAAGCGTTCCTCCTATATTTGAACTTTTATCTATTAAATAAACTTTCAATCCTAATTCCGCTAAATCTAAGGAAGCCTGAATTCCGCCAATGCCGGCACCAACCACCATTACCGCGCCAATATTTTTCTCCATCTTAAAACCCTCCCCTATCTTAAAGTTCCTTCATAATGAGCGGTAAGTTGACGAGCTCTCACTTCAGGTGTAGTATAATTAGGTAATAGCATAGGAGAAATTTTATCGGTATGAATATCCGCTTCTTGAAGTTCTCTTTCATATCTTTTTATATGCTTCAAAGTGAGTTTGCCCAGCTTTACCTCTTTAGCATTTAAAGCAGCAGCTATACCTGCCCTCCTACCAAAAACATTGTAATCTAAAACAGAATTTCCCATCAGTCTATTTCTTCCATGGACTCCACCTGAGACTTCGCCAGCGGCATAAAGGTTAGGTATCTTGGTCTCACACTGATCATTTATCTCCAGCCCTCCATTTTGATAATGCAGAGTGGGAAAAACAAGCATAGGTTCTTTAGTAATATCAATATCGAATCGGTTGTATTGTCTATACATAGCAGGAAGCTGCTTTTGGATAGCTCCCTCACCATTTATAAGCTCGATAAGTGGCGAGTCAAGCCATATCCCCACTCTTCCGGTATGAGTAATAATACCCTTTCCCCTCTCGGTGCATTCCCTTATAAAGGAAGATGATTCAACATCTCTTGGCTCAAGAGGGAAAACAAATAATTCTCCGAATTTATTTACCGGTTGAGCACCCATGGTCCTCACCTTCTCGGTAATAAGAAAACCTAATATCTGCTCCGGATAAACCGCCCCGGTAGGATGATATTGGACCGAATCCATATACAAAAGGTTTGCCCCTGCTCTATATCCAAGAACTAACCCATCAGCTGTAGCCCCATAATGGTTAGTAGTAGCAAATTCTTTTATATGTAACCTCCCAAATCCACCAGTAGCAATAATAGTAGATTTTGCCCTAACCATAATGTATTCTTCTGTCTCCAGGTTATAAAGAATTGCTCCAGCCACCTGCCCTCCCTCATCCATCAAAAGCTCAATGGCAGGAGAAAACTCGATTACTTGAATATCTTCGGGATGATTTTTTACCTCATCTCTTAAAACTCTCATAATAGCAGCACCGGTATAGTCTCTTGCCGAATGCATTCTCTTTCTGGAGCACCCTCCCCCCAGCATAGTCACCATATTTCCATTGGAATCCTTATCAAACATTACCCCGAGCTCTTCAAGCCACTTTATTACTAAAGGAGCATCCATTACCAGAGCTCTTACCAGATCGGGCTTGTTATCAAAGTGTCCTCCCCCTAAGGCATCTAAATAGTGTATAGCAGGAGAATCGTTGGGATTCACTGATGCTTGAATCCCCCCTTGAGACATCATTGAATTCGCATCTCCGATACGCAGTTTTGTAGCTATAATAACCTTGGCTCCATTCTCTCTGGCTAAAAGAGCTGCTCCGGCACCACCACCACCACCACCAATAACCAGAACATCGGTATCATAATCTACTCTGGAAAGGTCGAAATCATCAGGATTTATACGAGAATGGGATTCTAAAAGATCAGCAACTTCTAGGGTAATATTCTCGCCTCTATTAGGACCAATCCTTATTTTTCGCCTGGCATCTGCTTTATAATCGGGATGAAATTTAGTTAAGACTTCACCTCTTTCTGCATCCGTCATGGGAGTAAAAACCTTTTCTCCGGATAACGATTTTTTAAGTCTCTCTGGTCTTGTTTTCTCCACTAACTTTAAAGATTCTTGCATATATTCTGGATACATTTATTTTCACCCTCTTTACATTTTTTCTATATCTCTGGCATAATACTTCTTTTTAAAAGACTCCCTATCCATATGCATAAACTCTTCTATCTCCTTATCGTATTTGTGCTCCTTTATCTCCTTTAATCTGCTCTCCAGATATTCACCCTTTTTAGATAAGTATTTTCCGTAAAGTCTTCTGGCCAGTACCGCTACATTATACTGGACTATTTCCGCAGGACAACGAGCAGCACATAAACCGCACATTATACAATCAAAAGATAAATCCGCTGCTTGAGCAATATCACCACGTATTAGCGCCTGAATATAATCCATTACTTCTAAATCTTGAGGACAAGCTTTAGTGCAAGTATTGCAACTTACACAACGGAAAAGTTCCGGATAAATTTCCTGAAAAGTAGAAATAGAAGGCTCTAATTCATCTAGATCATATAAAGCTTTATTTGCCGGGAAAAAAGGAATTTGAGCAAGGTACATATTGGGCTCAACTACAGTTTGACAAGCTAATCCGGTCTTTATTTTATAGTCATCGGTAGTCCGATAAACAGTAGCGCAAGCGCCACAAAATCCCTCTCGACAACCACAGCCCCGTTTCAATTGATATCCGGCATATTCTAAAGCCCCCATAATAGTTGATCCTTCGGGCACCTCATACTTCTTACCCATAATATATAGAGATATCATTTTCGCCTTTGGAGATGGAGTTTTTTCTTCCATTTTTTCACCCCCTACTTTAAACCGTAAAAATATTTACCATTTCAAAGATTTGTCTTTTGCTAAAATTATTCTGCTGCATTGCTCCCGAAGGGCAGGCAGCACTACAAGCACCGCATCCCTCACAAATAACTGGATTAACCCTGGCTTTTTTTGTTTTTAAATCAAGTTCAACGGCATCGTAAGCACAAATATTTACACAATTACCACATCCCACACAGACTTCCTCATCAACATTGGCGATAATTGGTTCATGGTATAACTCATCCTTAGAGAAAAGGCTGTCTACCTTACTTGCTGCTCCGGATGCCTGAGCAACAGTTTCAGGAATATCTTTTGGTGCCTGAGCAGCGCCAGCAAGGAAATAGCCGGCGGTAAGACTTTCCACTGGACGAAGTTTAGGGTGAGCTTCGGTTAAGAAGCCATAATCATCTGTTGCCAGCCTTAATTTTTCAGCTAACTTTTTTGCCCCCTTACTGGGAATTATAGCCATAGCCAGAACCACCAGGTCTGCCGAAATCTCAATCTTTCTTCCGGTTAGCGTATCCGCTCCCCAGACTTTGATTTTATCACCATCTTTAAATATTTTAGAGACTCTGCCTCTTAAATAAAGAATACGATCTTCTTCTATTCCTCTCTGAAGAAATTCTTCATACCCTTTTCCATTACATCGAATATCCATATAAAATACATAAGCCTGACCATCAGGAACAGCATGTTTATAAAGCATAGCCTGCTTCACAGTATACATACAACATATCTTGGAACAGTAGGGATAATAATGCTCTGGGTCTCGAGAGCCCACACATTGAATGAATACCACTTCTTTAGGAATCTTACCATCAGATGGTCTATAAGGTATACCTTCTGTAGGACCAGCAGGGGCAAGAAGCCTTTCTAACTGCATGCCATCAATAACATCCTTATATTTTCCGTATCCATATTCACCAACTTCTGCTTTATTCATAAGGTCATAACCGGTAGCTACAATAATTGCTCCTACCTTTTCTTCCACCAAAGAATCCTTTTGCTCAAAATTAATAGCTTTTAGAGAGCAATTCTTCTCACAGACCCTACACTTTCCTTTGGTGAAATAAAGGCAATTATTACTATCAATCACCGGTTTATTAGGAACAGCCTGGGGGAATAAAGTATAAATAGCTTTTCTTTTAGACAAAAACTCATTAAATTCCGAAGGAACTCTCACCGGACATTTTTCTATACAGAGACCACAGCCGGTGCATTTATCCCAGTCAACAAAAGAGGCTTTTCTTCTAATTTTCACTTGGAAATTTCCCACATAACCGGAGACTTCTTCTACTTCCGAAAAAGCGAGAAGCTTTATCTTTGGATGCTGACCAACCTGTACCATCTTTGGAGTAGCAATACATTGTGGACAATCAAGGGTAGGAAAAGTCTCTGATAGTTGAAGCATATGCCCTCCAATTGACTGGTTTTTCTCTACCAGGATAACTTCATACCCACTATCAGCAATATCTAAGGAGGCTTGAATGCCAGCTATTCCCCCTCCGATAACCAGTGCCCTTTTAGTAACGGGAACACTTAGAGGA
>PFIP01000020.1:0-584 GCA_002782675.1 Candidatus Infernicultor aquiphilus | reverse complement strand
GTATATCTAACTTCAATTTTTCTATAGTAGCTTCAATAATCTTTACGGCTTTTTCTGTAGCTATCTCCTTATGGTTCTGGTGTACCCAGCTACATTGTTCTCTTATATTGGCAATCTCACCTCTATAAGGATTTAATCCCACGGAAGCTATGGCATTACGGAAGGTCGTCTCATGCATGGTGGGTGAGCAGGCAGCTACCACTACACCATCCAGTTTCTTCTCTTTAACCATTTCCTTTATCATATCCTGACCGGGGTCAGAACACATATACATATAATCAGTAGCATAAACAACCTCTGGATAATCACTTACCAGCTTAACTACTTTTTCTACCTCTATCGTACCGGCAATATTTAAACCACAGTGGCAAATAAAAACACCTATTCTGCTCATTTTATACTCCACCTATGAAATGTTTACTCTTTAACAAAGGACGGGGGTCAATAAAATTTAATTCAAAGCGACAAACTTTTTCATCAAGACCCAAAGAAAGGGCTAGAAGCTGAGTAAAATAGAATACTGGTATACTTTTAAAATCGGGAAACTTCTCTTTTATCTCTTTTTGCCGATGATCTAAATTAAA
>PFIP01000044.1 GCA_002782675.1 Candidatus Infernicultor aquiphilus | reverse complement strand
ATTTTTCGTTTTATTATGGGGTAAAATCTTTTTTTGTGTTCCTTCCAACGCTTGTGCGGCCTGGCTTTCCGAACATCGCAAAAAGCTCAACTATAAGATATTATTAGTTACCCATTTATCTTATATTAGCTGATTTCTAATACCCTCTCCTGACTTTTTTTATTAAGTAATTAACCTAAATAATTTAAAAGGAATTCCTCTTTAAATTCCTCTAATCTGTCCTCTAATAAAGCCAACCTTATGCTCTTCATCAAAGAAGACATAAAATAAAGATTATGAATGGTTCCTAAAATTGAAGCAAGTATCTCTTTAGACATATATAAATGACGGAGGTAAGCCCTGGTAAAATTTTGGCAAGTATAGCAATTACATTTATTATCTAAAGGTGTAAAATCATTCCTGTATTTAGCGTTAGTTATGGATATCTTGCCAGAAGAAGTAAATAACGAACCATTTCTTCCATTTCTAGTAGGTAGTACGCAATCGAACATATCAATTCCTCTTATTACTCCTTCTAATATACTTTGAGGTGCTCCCACTCCCATCAAATATCGAGGTTTATTTTGAGGTAAACAGGGAACAGTATAATCTAAAACTTCGTACATTAATGGTTTTGGTTCACCTACGCTTAATCCACCAATAGCATATCCAGGAAAGTTTAATTCTACTAATTTATTAGCATTCTCCATTCTTAAATCTTTAAAAGTTCCTCCTTGAACAATTCCAAATAAAGCCTGATTAGCATTATGATGTATTTCTTTACACTTCTTAGCCCACTTAATATTCCTTTGAGCAGCAATTTCTACCTGATATTTTCCAGAAGGATAAGGTATACATTCATCGAAAGCCATCGCTATATCAGAACCTAAAGCCATTTGAATTTCCATAGCTTTTTCAGGACTTATAAAATGCTTAGAACCATCAATATGCGAATTAAAAAATACTCCTTCATCATTTATCTTATTTAATTTCCCTAAACTAAAAATTTGAAAACCTCCACTATCAGTTAATATGGCTCCTTTCCAACCCATAAATTTATGCAACCCACCCGCTTCCGCAATTAAATTATGTCCTGGTCTTAAATAAAGGTGATAAGAATTGCTTAAAATAATTTGAATACCTAATCTTTCTAATTCTCGAGGAGTCATAGATTTAACTGTGGCTTGAGTTCCTACTGGCATAAATACTGGAGTATCAACCACTCCGTGAGGAGTATATAATTTTCCTAACCTTGCTTTAGTCTTTTTACATTCTTTTATTACTTCAAATTTAATAGCCAAATGTTTCCACCATCTTAATCTTTTAATTTATTTTGCAGTTTTTACTTATTTTGAATTATATAATCATCATCGCGTCTCCAAAACTGTAAAATCTATATCTTTTTCTAATCGCTTCTTGGTATGCTTTTAAAAGGAAATCCTTGTCAGCAAAAGCAGAAGCAAGTATTAGAGGAGTTGATTGAGGAAGATGAAAATTGGTAATCAATACATCTATAACTTTAAATTTATATCCGGGATAAATAAATATCTCACTCCACCTACTACCACTTATAACTTCATCCTTATCAATATTAAAAGCTGATTCTAAGGCACGCGTTGTGGTAGTCCCTACTGAAATAATCCGTCTTTTTTCACGTCGGGCTTGATTAATTTTTTCAACAACATTAGGAGAAACATCATAAAACTCTGAATCCATTTTATGTTCTTCTACTTTTGAAACTCTTATAGGTTCAAAAGTTCCTCGACCAATATGCAAAGTTAAATAAGCTATTTCAACGCCTTTATAAGTAAGTTCTCCTAATAAGGGTTTAGTAAAATGAAACCCGGCAGTGGGAGCAGCTATTGAACCTTCTTGAAGGGCATAAACCGTTTGATAGTCATCTTTTTTCTTCAATTTTTCCTTAATATAAGGTGGAGTGGGCATTTGTCCAATTTTATTTAGTACCTCTTTAAAATTACCTCTAAAAACAAATTGAATAAAATAGCTGCCTTTTTCTTGGTCTTTACCTTCTATTATCCCCTCTAATTCAGCTCCAAAGATTATTTTAGTGCCTAAATGAATAATCTTCCCTGGTTTTACTAAAACTTCCCAATATTTATCTTTTAAAAACTTAAGAAGCAAAATTTCTACTTTTCCCTTAGTATTTTCTTTAAAACCATATAATCTTACTGGTAATACTTTAGTATTATTTAAAACTAAAAGATCTCCTTCTTTAAGATAATCTCTAATATCTTTAAAAATTTTATGATGGATTTCTTTTTTACATCGATTTAAAATCATCAAACGACTATGATCTCTTGGTCTAATTGGCCTTTGAGCAATAAAGCCCGGAGGAAGGTAATAATCAAATTCTTTTAATTGCATTTTCTACCTATTTATCTATTTTAATATTCTTTTATAATTTTTATTCCTTTATAATAATACTTTAATATATCTTGGTATCTGGCTCCTTGAACGGACATACCGTAAGCACCCCATTGTGACATTCCAACTCCATGTCCATTCCCTAAACCAGAGAACAAAAAAGTTAAAGGAACATCTATTTTATCGATTTTATCGATTTCCACCTCATCTACTGCCTCTTCCTTCTTATTTTCTTCCTTCCTCTTCTTCATTAATTCAATTAATTCCTTAATAGTCCAATCTTTTTTTTGTTCTAAAATATCTTTTATTGATCCTTCTTGATCTTCTTTCTTCTCAATTCTCTCTTTACTTTCCGTATTATTCATAATATTTAATTCTTTCCCTATTACCTTAATATCAAAAAGAGTACTTCTGATTAAATCTAGCCCAATTAATCTTCTTAAATCATTGGCTTTTATATAAATAATTTCATTATTCTCAGAGGTGAAAGCTAATTCATTTATCCTGCCAGTTTCGCCTTTTTTAGCTATTTTAATAGAAGCAACAGAATCTATTTTATAACCTTCTTCTTGTAGTTTCTCCGTTAAATTTTTTTCATTTATAGAATACTCCCAGGTATGATGGGGTGAAGAAACTTTTTCTTCAAATATTGATTTTACACTTCTTAAATAAGGTATATAACTTCCCCAAACATTTTCACTGTCCTCGGTATAGCCCCCACTATCAGAATGATAAACTGCATTAATTGGTTTTCCATTATAAACCATAACTAAACCTCTTGTTTCGTCAACCGCCTTATTAGTTAAAGTATCTTCATGATTTACTCCTCCATAAGCTTGACTATTGGTAGTAGCGCAGATATTATAGTCTTTATCAATATATTTATTCATATTAATAGTAAAGATAGCAAAAGTTCTAGAGGCAATAGCTTGAGCTTTTAAGGCTTCTGCTGGCCACTGAGGAGATATTTCTTTTTTTAAAACTCCATAAAGATATTCTTCCATACTTATAATATTAATAATATTTAATTTTCTAGAAACTTTATCAATATCTACTTCAATATCCCCTCGATATCGATACTTTTGTCCATTAATTAAAACTATAATTTTAGTTTTTCCCACTGGAACAATTTTTATAGGACCAGAATAAACACTTTTCCCTAAAATTTCTATCCCTTTTTCATGAGGCAACATCTTAATTATCTTATTATTTTCTTCACCTATAAGAACTTCCGATTTTAAATTATAAATCTTAAAAACGCCATCTCCTGTTATATTTAATTCATCTTGATTTAAAAATATACCTACTCGAAGCAAGGGTATTTTTTCTACAGCTGAAATATTTCTATTAAATATAAAAATCCAAAAAATGCTTATCCCTAAAAATAAAAAAAACTTTTTTATCTTTCCTCTTTCTGTTTTCCCCAATTGATCTATCTCCTTTTTAAATTCTTCGTTCGTATGAGGTGTGCTCTCCTTCTTAATAAAACTTACTATTATTTTTCATAAAACTAAAAACTCAAAGCGAAAAGCGAAAAACCATAATTCAAAATTCAAAATTATTTTTCTTAATTTTAAGTTTTTAGTTTTAGTTTTGCGCTTTACACTTTACGCTATTATTTTCTATAACAATTTCCCCTGCATATCTTTTTTCCTTTTTTTATCAAAATGTTTATAAGTTAAATCTGTAGCTATTCTTCCCTTAGGTGTTCGATGAAGAAAACCCTTTTGCAAAAGATATGGTTCATAAACATCACAGATAGTATCTGCATCCTCACTAATGGAAGCAGCTAAGCTTTGTAAACCTACTGGACCACCGGAAAAATTTTCTATTATAGTAAGTAATAATTTTTTATCTATATCGCACAAGCCAAAATTATCAATTTCCATCATATTTAAACCATAATCAGCAATTTCTTCAGTAATAATTCCTTCGCCTTTTATTTGAGCATAATCACGAAGTCTCCTTAAAAGTCTATTAGCGATACGGGGAGTACCTCTCGATCTTTGAGAAATTTTTTTTACTGCTTTTTCGGTTATTTTAACTTTTAAAATTTGGGAAGATCTTATTACTACCTGTTCAATTTCATCTTCCTGATAATAACCAACTCGAGTGATAACCCCAAAGCGACTTCTTAAGGGTGAGGTAATCAACCCCGTACGGGTAGTAGCTCCAATAAGAGTAAATTTTGGTAGACTTATACGTATGGAACGTGCGCTGGGACCTTTACCAATCAGAATATCCAATTCGAAGTCTTCCATAGCGGGATATAATATCTCTTCAACTGCTCGGCTTAGTCGGTGAATTTCATCTATAAATAAAACATCATTTTCTTGTAAATTAGTAATTATTGCCGCTAAATCTCCTGCTCTTTCAATAACTGGGCCAGAAGTCATTTTAATATTGACACCCATTTCATTAGCTATTATATAAGCCAAGGTAGTTTTACCTAAGCCTGGAGGACCATATAAAAGAATATGATCAATTGGTTCTTTCCTTTTTTTAGCAGCACTTATATAAATTTTTAAATTCTTTCTAATATTCTCCTGACCAATAAATTCTTTAAAAAATTTTGGCCTTAAATTTGTATCTAAATCTGGTTCTTCTTTTCTTAACCCCAAATCAATAGTTTTTTCTTTTAATTCCATTTATTTGCTCCGTTAAATATTAAAAACACTTTTTATAATAAATCTAAAAATTAAATAAGACCAGTCATGGTTAAATAATCCTTAAGGATTCTCGAATTAATTCTTCTACCTTTAATTTTCCTTTAAATTTTTCTTGAGTTTTTTCCACTGCAGACATTGCTTTTTTGTGGGTATAACCTAATACTTTAAGAGCGTCAATAGCATCTTTTATGATCTCGGGTGTAAAACTTTTTTCTAAACTTTTCTCTATAAAAATTACCTTACTTATTTTCTCTTTCAACTCTAAAATAATTTTCTTGGCTAACTTATGACCAATTCCTACTATGGTGGTTATCGATTCTAAATCTTCTTGAAGAATTGCTTTGCTAAAATCATCAGGAGTCATTTTAGATAAAATATTTAAACCTACTTTTGGGCCTACGCCAGGTGTACCAAGCAGCAATCTAAAAAATTCTTCTTCTTTTTTACTTAAAAATCCGTATAACATTATTTTATCTTCTCTTAAATATAAATAAGTATAAATTTTAATTTTATCTCCGGTTTTTAAGACAAGATTATTATAAGTAGGAATATTAATTTTATAACCTATGCCACCTATATTTAAGATAAGATAATTTATGGCGACCGTATCAACTATTCCTTCCAGAAAAGTTATCAAATTTAAACCTCCCAAATGGGGCTTTTTAGCTAAAAACTTAAAGCTACCTGTCTGCGTGCCTGCCTGACCTGTCTGCGTGTAACGCAAAGGCAGAGCGAGTACGCTCGCAGTCAGGCAACGCACAGGCAGAAAAGCGAAAAACCATAATTTAAAACTCAAAACTTTTTCCAAATAAATTATAACTTTTAGTGTAGGGGTCGAATTTACTCGAACCATTTTTTGCGGGCTTGATAAATCAAGCCCCGGCTACCTATACGCTATTAGGGCGTATAAAATACGCCCCTACATCTTTTTATTTCTATTTTACACGATACGCGATTCTTATATACCCTATCTTTCCTCTTTCCCATCTTCTGTCTTCTCTTTACTATATACTCAATGCTATATACTATTTTCATTTCTGCATCTATTTCTTTCTTACTCTTTTCTTAACTAACGACTAAATTTAATACTTAGTATGTATATGACAAATCGCTATCGCTAAAGCATCTGCTGCATGATCAGGATGAGGAATTTTAGGTAAATTGAGTAAGACTTTAACCATCGATTGAACTTGATATTTTTCCGCCCTCCCATTTCCTACCGTAGCTTGTTTAACTTGTAATGGAGTGTACTCATAAAGTTCTAATCCCATTAAAGCAACAGTTATAGCTATCATACCTTGCACTTTACTAACTATAAGTGCAGTTTTAGTATTCTTATTAAAAAATACTTCCTCAATGCTAACTTCTTGAGGATTGTATTTTTCAATAATTTCCTTTATTTTATAATATATTTTTTTTAATCTAAGAGTAAAAGTATCTTTTTTATTAGTTACTATACATCCATAATCAATTAAGGTAATTTCCTTTTTTTCATATCGTATTAGACCGTATCCAGCATTAGCAAGTCCAGGATCAATACCTAAGATAATCACAATTTCTCCTTGCTGGTTGATATTTCTTCCATAATTTCATCGGCAATATTAAAATTAGCATAAACCTTTTGCACATCATCCTGATCTTCTAATTGTTCCATTAAATTAAGCATTTGTATTGCTTTTTTACCTTCTAAATCTACAGTAGTCTTTGGAATTAAAGTAACCTCATTAAGCAAACAATTAATACTATGTTCTTTAATTAAATTATTAAATTTTACATAATTTTCAGGTAGAGTAATAACTTCGATATTTTTCTTATCAGTCTTTACATCTTCAGCTTCTGCTTCAAGAGCCAAGTCTACAATAGTATCTTCGTCAACTTTATCTTTTTCAAAGATAAAATACCCTCTTTTATCAAACATCCATGCTACACAACCATTTTCGCCTAAGTTACCCGCATTTTTAGAAAAAATCCTTCTAATCTCTGGAGCTGTTCTATTTTTATTATCAGTCAAAGTTTCCATTAAAACTGCAACCCCTCCTGGCCCGTAACCTTCATAAATTATTTCTTCGTAAGAAACTCCTTCAGCTTCACCAGTTCCTCGTTTAACAGCTCTTTCAATATTTTCGTTGGGCATATTATTTTCTTTTGCTAATTGGATAACAGTTTTTAATTTTACATTAGCCTCAGGATCTCCTCCCCCTGAGCGAGCAGCAACAGTTATTACTCGAATTAATTTAGAAAATAATTTTCCTCTCTGATTATCCACTTTACCTTTTTTTCTTTTAATGGTACTCCATTTTGAATGTCCAGACATAATTTATTTCTCCTTATATATAAAAAATGTTAAAACAATTTTAATCTGATTTATTTTTTAATAATTTTAACATATTGGAAGATTAGTTTCAATTATCTGTCTACGTGCGAACCTGTCTGCGTACGTATACGCACAGGCAGGCACGTACAGGCAGAGAGGAGACATTAATTAAAATTAATGGTAATTCAGGTTACTTATCATAATATTTTCTTTAGATTATAAAAAATTCTCTATATATCTAAAAGTATAAAAACATTAAAAATAAATTATGAGGAAAATTTAAATATTTTTTAAATTTTAAAAATCAGGGATTGTTGGTGTACTTCGCTTATGTTCACTGGTAATTATTTTGTTTTGAATCACTTCTTCTATCATTTTATTATTTAATTCCTCTCCATTCAAATACTTATCTAATTGCTCATAACTTACACCAATTTCCTCTTCATCGGTTTGACCTTTCCAAAGACCTGCAGAAGGAGGTTTACTAATAATTTTTTTTGGAATCCTTAAATATTCTGCTAATTCTCTAACTTGATTCTTTAACAAATTACCTAAAGGTAAAATATCTGCTCCTCCATCCCCATATTTAGTAAAATATCCCACCATTAACTCAGTTTTATTGCCCGTTCCGACAACTAAATAATTTAATTTATTAGCAAAATAATACAAAGTTATCATTCTTAATCGGGGTTTTATGTTTTCTTTTGCCAATTTAAAACTGGCTTTTTTTTCTTTACTGTCTAATAATACAGAAACAAATAAATCATATATTCCTGACAAATCAATTATTTTATAAAAAATATTAAACTTTTTAGCTAACTCTAAAGCATCATCAAGATCTTTACTTATACTGTGACAAGGCATAACTAAAGCTAAAGTATGTTTGGGAAAAACTTTTTTGCACAATACTGCTACTACTGCAGAATCAATTCCTCCACTTAATCCCAATACTACTCCTTTACCTTTTGCCATAGTTACCTTGTTTTCTATCCAATCACTTAATTCTTTTCCCAAATTTATCAATTTA
>PFIP01000102.1 GCA_002782675.1 Candidatus Infernicultor aquiphilus | reverse complement strand
GGTGGGAAATAATATCCAGAGGGGCATAATCACCTCTCATACTGAATATACCATCAGTAATAATGAGTAACCTTTTTGCTTTATCGATGGAATCTGTTATTCTATCTTCGAGTTCATTCATATTAAGATGGGAGTAGATTTTTTTGTCTTTTGGTCTAGCCAGTCTAAGGGCATTGATGATGCAGTTATGGTTTAGTTCATCACTTATTACTATAGTGTCAGAAGTGATAAGGGGAGTTAGGATGCCTACCACAGTTGAATAAGCTGAACTGAATAACATAGCATCATCCCGGTGATGAAATTTTGCTAATTTCTTTTCGAGTTCTCGATGAGGTTGAAATGTTCCGCTGATAAAACGGACCGCTCCCGGTCCAACTCCGTATTCTTTGGTTGCTCTTTCCTCTGCTTCAATAATTTCCTCTCTTAAGGACATTCCTAAATAAGAGTTAGAATTCATTCTGATAAATTCCTGATCTCCTTTTCCTTTTAAAAAATATCGGGAGCCTTTTTCTCCTTGGGCTTTTTTGACTTTAGTTATAATATATTCTTTACCTTTTAATCGTCCTTCATTTTCTAATTCGGTTAAGGTTTGAGAAAGAACTTTTTCTATATTAGTTAATCCCATTTTTTTATCCTCCATATTAATTAATCTGCCAATCTGCCAATCTGCCAATCTGCCAATTAAATTAGTCGTTAGTCGATAGTGAATAGTGAATAGTCGTTAGTACTTGGTTCTTGGTTTTTGTTTATAGTTTTTTGTAGGGGTCGAATTTATTCGACCCGAAACGGGTTCGATGAATCGAACCCCTACTCATTACACATTACTTATTACACATTTGGTTAGTTATCTAACCAAATGCTACACGCTCTACGCTATTCTTAGCTTAATTTTTAGTTTTTCAATCATATCTTTAGTCATTGCTTTTAGATTATAATCCGGAGACCAGCCCCAATCTTCTCTGGCTGCACGATCATCTAACTGGTTAGGCCAGGAATCAGCAATTGCCTGCCGCATGGGGTCAATATCATATTTCATCTCAAAGTCTGGGATATATTTTTTAATCTCTTGAGCAAGTTCTGCGGGAGTAAAACTTTCCGCAGTTATATTATAGGCATTTCTATGTTTTAATTTAGAAGAATCAGCTTCCATCAAATTTACTGCCGCTTTTAGAGCATCAGGTATATACATCATATCGAGAGAAGTATTTTTATCGAGAAAGCAAGTATATTTTTTATATTTTAAAGCTTGATAAAAAATTTCTACTGCATAATCAGTTGTCCCTCCACCTGGAAGGGTAAGGTAAGAGATAATTCCCGGGAATCGTACTCCGCGAGTATCTACTTTATATTTGAAATAATAGTAGTCACAGAGTAGTTCTCCGGTTACCTTGGTTAACCCGTAGATAGTAGTAGGTCTTTGAATAGTCTCTTGTGGGGTGCTATCTTTGGGGGTAGATGGACCAAAAGCAGCGATCGAGCTGGGGGTGAAAACAGCACATTGGTATTCTCGAGCTATTTCCAGTACATTATATAATCCATTAATATTAACTTTCCAGGCTAATTGAGGGTTCTTTTCTCCACTTGCGGAGAGGATAGCAGCAAGATGAAATACAGTATCTATTTTATATTTTTTGACAGCAGAATAAATTTCTGGTGCATTCAAGCAATCAATATGTTCAAAAGGTCCTTCTTGACCAATTGTCCCTTCAAGTTTTGGCTTAATATCTGAGGCAATAACTTTTTTATCTCCATATCTTTTTCTTAAAAAAGTAGTAAGTTCAGAACCAATTTGTCCCAGTGCACCAGTTATCAAGATTTTTTTCATTTTCTTTCCTTATTAATTCAATTTAGTTGAATTTAGAAGTCCACTGTCTATAACAGCAATAATAAAATTTTGGCTTTGTTAGTGTCATTCCCTCGAAAGAGGGAATCCATCTTTAGCAAGTATTATATTTATGATTTCCGCATCAAGTACGGAATGACAAAAAGAATTTTTATTCACTATATAAGTTTATCTTTATCTGTTCAATAAAATGAATGGCGTGATTTTTTAAAATCTCTTCACATTTGTTCTGGTTATTTTTCTCCAGGGCTTTTATAAGTTCTTCAAAATCTTTAGGAATTTGCAGAGAATAAGTATCATGTTCTTTGGCAAAGAACCAGAGACGGCCAATTCGATTTCGTAAGTTTTTTAAGGTATCAGCTAAAGTTTCATTCTTAGAAGAATAGTTTATTAAATCATGAAATTCAGCATCTAATTGAATTAATCTTTGGCGATCTTTTTCTTGCTTTATCTTCTCAAGAAGTTCCTTCATCTTATTTAATTCTTCCGGAGTTACTCTTTGGGCTGCTAACCTTCCTGAGAGTCCTATTAAGAATAATCTAACTTCGAAGACATCTTTAAGTTCTTGAAAGCTTATATCAGTTACATAAATGCCGTTATTAGGAATTATGTGAATTAGTTTTTCAGTCTCCAGAAGAATAAGCACTTCCCGAATGGGTACAGCACTAACTCCAAATTCTTTGGCTAATTCTTTAATGCTCAGTACCTGTTTTGGTTTATAATCTAAAAAAACTATCCTTTTTTTAAGTTCTTTGTAAATTTCTTGATTTACCATAAATATCACCGATATATTATCATTATATTAATAATATATCACTAAAATAATATAATGTCAATCCTATATTCGTAATATAGTATCGAGTATATAGTATCGAGTATCGAGTTAGAATGCAGTGATGAGTGATGTGTAATGAGTAATAAGAAAAGAGTTAGATAGTTAGCTAGTTAAGAAAATAGAATAAGGAAGTTAGAAGATAAGATAGTATCAAGTATAGAGTTAAGAGAAAGAGAGGTACCATAGAAAAAGAAGATGAGAAAACAAAAGTAAAAACGTTTTTGCCTAACTAATGAAATTAAATAATTGAAAAACATTTCTAATTTTGTTATATTAAGCTTAATAGGGTTCGATTTTTAAAACCCATAGGGGAACTTGAATATAAAAAATTAAGGAGGGATAATCTTGTTTAAGAATTCAGAAAAAATTGTGTGGGTAGATTTTAATACCTTAGAAAGTTTTATGGTAGATGTTTTTAAAGGAGTAAAAGTTCCAGAAGAGGAGGCTAAAATATGTGCCGATGTGCTGATTACGGCTGATAAAAGAGGGATAGATTCACATGGTATTGGTCGGTTAAAACCTTTCTATTATGATAGGATTAGGGCAGGTATCCAGTCACCAAAAACAAATATTGAAATCGTTAAGGATAGTCCTACTACCGCTGTTGTTGATGGTCATAATGGAATGGGGATGGTAATTGCAAAAAAATCTATGGCTCTGGCTATTGAAAAAGCTAAAAAAATGGGATTGGGAATGGTAGCAGTGAGGAATTCAACTCATTATGGGATTGCCGGTTATTATGTCTTAATGGCTATTGAAGCCGGGATGATTGGAATCAGCGGTACTAATGCCCGTCCTTCTATAGCTCCTACTTTTGGGGTAGAAAATATGTTGGGAACCAATCCCTTAACTTTTGGAATGCCTTCCAATGAAGAGTTTCCTTTTGTTCTTGATTGTGCAACTTCTATTGCTCAACGAGGGAAGATCGAGCTTTATGACCGAGCTGGAAAGGATATTCCTGCAGGATGGGTAATTGACCAGGAAGGAAGGGCCAGGACAGATACTCATCAAATTTTACAGGACTTAACCACTGGAAAGGCTGCTCTTACTCCATTGGGGGGTATCGGAGAAGAGACTGCTGGTTATAAGGGTTATGGTTATGCTACGGTAGTGGAGATCCTTTCTGCGGCTTTGCAAAATGGAAAGTATCTCAAAATGTTATCTGGAATGCAAGATGGCCAAGCAGTTCCAATTAATTTGGGGCATTTTTTTATAGCCATTAATATTTCTGCTTTTACAGAACTCGAATCATTTAAAAAGATAACTGGAGGGATTCTTGGTGCTCTTCGTGCTTCTAAAAAAGCTCCTGGAGAAAACAGAATTTATACTGCTGGGGAAAAAGAACATCTTGCCTGGTTAGATAGAAAAGATAAAGGTGCACCCATCAACAAGAATCTTCAACAACAGATTCTGGTCATAAAAGAAGAACTTGGTTTATCCCAGTATAAATTCCCTTTTGAAGGCTCTGCGAAAGCAGGTAGCGGAAATCCAGAGTAAAAAATTAGAGGGGAGAGTGTTAGGATCAACACTTTCCCTGAAATTGAAGTAACTCCTTCGCTCACTATGGCTTTGAAGATTTTAATGGATATCTTTTTAAACCTAAAAAAGAAGAATTTTATGGAATTATTCCCCAAGTTAAAAAAGTACCAATAGACGATATAATTAAATCAGGAATTAAATTAAGTAAGGAAGCGAGAAAAGATTTTACTTCCTCTTATCGGGAAACTATGAAAATATTTCCTATTTTGAATAATGATAAGGAATTTCTGACTCTAACCGAGCAAGAAATAATAAAAGCAGCAAATTCAAAAGAAGCTCAGAAGTTGATCGATTTGATGAAAAAAGATATATTGATGGGATTAGGATATTTAAACGGCTTTTTTGACCTATTAAAAAAATCAATGGAGTAAAAATTATAGTTTTTCGCTTTTCTGCTTTAAGTTTTTAATTTAATATAAAATTAAAGAATTTTACAAAAGATATAAAATAAAATAGAAGAAAGGAGAGATATTAAATGAAACAAGTTGCACAATTAGATGTTACTGATAATAAAAGATTAGTTTTATCTATAGGTGAATTTAGAGGAGCAGAGAGGGTTGATTTGAGGCAATATGTGAAAGTAAAAGACACCGACGAGTATATTCCTACTCCTAAAGGTATAAACTTCAGTGCTGAATGGATAGACGATTTTGTGAAGATGGTAGAAAAATTAAAAGAAAATTAATGAAGATTAAAATAAAATAGTGTTGTTTTAAGGAGATTAATTAATATGGAAAATGTGAATTATTTATCAGTAGTTGAAGAGGTTATGCAGCAGATAAAGTCTACCGGGGCCTTTTTGGTAGTTAAATCTAAAGTGGATAAAAAAATAAATCTAATGACTATTGGTTGGGCTGCCTTTGGATTTATGTGGAGAAAACCTATAATGACAGTTATGGTGAGAAAAAGTCGTTTTACTCATCATATTATCGAAAAGGCTTCTAGCTTTACGGTTAATATTCCTACTAATGATTTAGAGGAAGCCTTAAACTTTTGTGGTACCAAATCTGGTCGTGATTTTAATAAATTCAAAGAATGTAATCTTTCTATTATCCCTGCTCAAAAAGTTGATACTCCCGTTATCAACTTGCAGGGTTTTCATTATGAATGTAAAATTGTGTATAAAAGTATTCTAAATCCTGATTTTCTATGCCAAGAATATAAAGAAGATGTTTATACAGATAACGACTATCATACTTTATATTTTGGAGAGATAGTAGCTTGCTATAAAACAATTAGTTGACTAAATTTTATTTAAAAGAATTTTTTATAAAAAAGAAGGATTGTTTAGGATAAATGTAGAAAATAGAATTAATGAGAAGGAGGCGGTTTGTAAGATTAAATTATTCTGGTCTTTATCAAGTTTAAAGGTTGATTAAAAAATATTAAAGGAGGGATTATACGAATATGCTAAGATTTAAGTTAAGCAAAAGATTAATTATTTTTTCGTTGGCTTTCTTATTGATTTTGAGTTCTATTTCCCTTGTTTTGGCTGCTGAAAAAGAAATTGTGGTATTGTCGATTAATGACTTTCATGGGTCACTTGCACCCAGTGGTAAAAATGTGGGAGCGGCAAAACTTGTTGATGCTATAAAGACTGAAAAAGCAAAAAATCCAGAAGGAACAATTATAGTATCTGCTGGTGATAATTACCAGGGGAGTGCTATGTCTAATCTCTTATACGGTGAACCAGTTTCAGCAATGTTTAAAGAGATGGGTTTAGAACTATCTGCGGTTGGTAACCACGAATTTGATTGGGGAATTGATAGAATTACTAAATGGGCCGAAGATGGTGGATTTACCTTTGTCTGTACTAATATTTACGATAAGAGGACCAATCAACCGGTTGACTGGGCAGAACCTTTTGTCATTATTGAAAAAATGGGAATAAAAGTAGGATTTATCGGTTTGGCTACTCCAGAGACTGCCTATAAAGCTCTCAAAGCAAATGTAGAAAACTATGAATTCAGAGATCCAGTGGAAACAATTAAAGAGTGGGTACCTAAAATAAAGGATGCTGGCGCGGATATAATTATTGCCTTAACCCATCTTGGTGCATTCCAGGATAAAGAGGGAAATATTAGCGGTGAAGCTGCTGCTTTAAGTGAGGTGGACGGGGTAGAGGCAGTAATATCAGCGCATACCCATCAAAGTGTCAGTGGCCTGGTTAATGGTAAACCCCTGGTACAAGCATATTATAATGGCCGTTCAGTTGCCAAGCTGACTTTCGTTTTTGATGAAAACAATAAATTAGTAAGTGCAGAACCATTTTTGGATGACCTCTATAAAAGACCAGACACCCTGAAAGATGATGCTAACACCCTGGCAATTTATAATAAATACAATGAGGAATTGAAACCTGTTTTAGGAAAAATATTAGGTAAAACTACCGTGACCTTAGATCATGATAGATATGCCGGACCATCTTTACTGGGTGAGTGGGCCTGTGAAATAATGAAAGACAAAGTGGGAGTCCAAATTGCTATGACCAATGGTGGTGGACTCAGAGTTCCTATTCCAGCCGGAGATATTACTGCCGGGATACTATATGAGGTGATGCCTTTTGACAATACTCTCTATACGATGAAGCTATCCGGTGCAGACGTTAAAGCAAATATTGAACATGGCATAATGAATGAAGATATTGGTTGGGTCCAGATTGCCGGTGTCCGAGTAACTTATGATCCAAAAGCAGAGGCAGGCAAGAGAATTACCAGTATGAGTTTGGAAGATGGAACTCCGGTGGAGATGGATAAGTTTTATACTGTGGTAACCAATGACTTTATGGCTACCGGTGGAGATAAATATAACTTTGATAATGCTCTAGACAAATTGGATACCTTTATCCCGGTCAGAGATGCTATGATGGATGCAGTAGAAAAGGCCGGAGTTATTTCTCCTGAAAAACAAAATTGGCTATCTGAAGCAAAAACTGGTAAAATTTATGTGGTAGAAGTGGGGGATTCTGTATGGGAGATTGCCCAAAAATTTAGTACCACGGTAGAAAAGATTGTTGTCCTTAATGAATTAGCTAACTCAAGACTTATTAGACCAGGTCAGAAGTTAATTATACCGACAGAATAACAATGCTAATTTTAAAAAAAAGATAAAGGGGGTGTTAGCCTTTAGTTAAAAAAGTATTACCATAGTTTACTTGACTTAAAAAACAAAATAAATATTTTTAGGAGGAATATAAAAAATGAAAAAATTTGGATTGTTGGCAGGGATTTTTTTATCACTTTTGCTGATTTGTAGTTTGATAGTAGGAGCAGCTGATGAGATTGTTATCGGTGTTTACGAACCGATGACTGGACCTATGGCAGCTGGAGGTCAGATGACTATGGAAGGAGTAAACTTAGCTTTCGAACAAACTCCAACAGTTTTAGACAAACCTATTAAAATGGTTTTGGTAGACAATAAGAGCGAGAAGGTAGAGGCGGCTAACGCGGTAGCCCGTTTAATCGAATATGAAAAGGCAGTAGCCATTGTCGGAAGTTATGGTAGTAGTTGTGCTATACCAGGTAGTGAGGTTGCTAACAAGGCCGGCATTCCTATGGTAGGATGCTCTCCCACTAATCCATTAGTAACTTTAGGAAAACCTTATGCTTTTAGAGCCTGTTTTATTGATCCTTTCCAGGGAGCAGTAATGGCTAATTTTGCAGTAAGTAACCTTCATGCTAAAACTGCAGTAGTTATTCAAGATATCGCTTCTGATTATGCTGTAGGATTATCTAACTTCTTCCGAGAAGCTTTTATCAAATTAACTGGTGATCCGAAATCTATTGTAGGACTTATCTCTTATCAAACCGGAGACCAGGACTTTACTGCACAAGTAACTTATGCTGCCGGCAAAAAACCCGACGTGGTCTTTGTTCCTGCTGGTTCATATGGAGATGCGGCCTTGATTATAAAACAAGGAAAAGAGATGGGGATTACTGCAAACTTTTTGGGAGGAGACACCTGGGAAGCACCAGAATTTATTGAAGTAGGTGGAGAAGCAGTAGAAGGTGGATATTTTAGTACCCATTTCGATGCCACTGCAGTTACTACAGAAGCCGCAAAGAAGTTCAGTGATAGTTTTCAAAAGAAATATAATAGAGAACCTAGTGCTTTTGCTGCTTTAGGTTTTGATGCCTTTAATTTAGTAATTGATGCTATAAAGAGAGCAGGTTCAGCTGATCCTAAAGCAATTCGGGATGCCTTAGCAGTTACCAAAGATTATGAAGGTGTTACTGGAATGATTACCCTGGACTTCAATGGAGATGCTACCAAGGATGCCATAATTAAGACTATAGAGAATGGTAAGTTTAAATATGTAGCTACAGTACATCCTTTTTAACTAATGCTTATAGAATTAAATGTAAAATAATATCTTTTATTAAGATTGAAGAGGGGGACAGAATCCTTCTCTTCAATCTTAATTTAAATAACCGCAAAGTAAAAAAGTAAGTTATAAATAAAATTGACGATAGGATAAAACAATGAATTTAAATATTTTTTTACAGAATCTAAGCAATGGAATTTCTTTAGGTTGTTTATTTGCTCTTATTGCCATCGGATATACTATGGTTTATGGTGTTTTGCGCTTAATAAATTTTGCCCATGGAGATATATTTATGATGGCAACTTTTTTTGTTTATTATGCCATAGCCTTATTTTCTCTTCCCTGGGGTGTAGCTTGTTTGGTTGCGGTGGTATTAGCTATGCTGTTAGGTAGAACTGTGGAGAGAATTGCTTATAAACCTTTAAGGAATGCTCCCCGTATATCTTCTTTATGTTCTGCTATAGGAATGTCTTTCTTATTAGAGAATTTTGCCATAGTAGTATTTGGAGGAAGACCAAAAGCATTTTATCGCCCGGAGTTTTTTAGTAAAATTTTTATCCTGGGAGGGGTTAGAATTCCTGGAGTTAATTTTATAACTCCCATCGTCTCTATTATATTTTTATTAATCTTAACCTATATTGTTTATAGAACTAAAACGGGGTTAGCTATGAGAGCTATTTCTAAGGATTTTGATACAGCCAAACTTATGGGTATTAATTTAGATAGAACTATTTCTTTTACTTTTATTTTAGGATCAGGATTAGCTGCTATTGGGGCAGTCTTGTGGGCTTTGCGTTATCCTCAAATTTGGCCTTTTATGGGAGTATTTCCGGGATGGAGAGCTTTTATAGCAGCAGTTATTGGAGGAATTGGTAGCATTAGAGGAGCAATGGTAGGAGGTTTCATGGTAGGGTTATTGACGATTATGATAGTTGCTTTTATGCCAGGGTTAGCAGGATACAAAGATGCTTTTATTTTTATAATTTTAATTTTCGTATTGTTATTTAAACCAGAAGGAATATTTGGAGAAGAGTAGGTAGGTATAAAAAAAGTGAAGGGAAAAAAGAAAGATTATATTTTACTGAAGATTGCAACTATTTTAATTATATTTATATTTATTTTTATAGCTCAAAGAAGTTTTGATGCTTATATTATTAGAATTTTAAATTTATGTGGTATCTATGTTATTTTGGGTGTCAGTCTAAATTTAATAAATGGTTTTACTGGACAATTTTCTTTAGGTCATGCTGGATTTATGGCTATTGGGGCATATGTTTCCGCACTTTTGTATACGTCCCCAGAGATAAAAGAAGTAAATTATTTTATTACTCCTCTTATTTGGCCTCTTAATATTATTCAGATTCCTTTTATTTTTTCCCTTATTATGGCAGGATTAGTCTCAGCAGGAGTAGGTTTTTTAGTAGGCGCCCCCTGCCTGCGTTTAAAAGGAGATTATTTAGCTATTGTTACATTTGGATTTTCAGAAATAATTAGAGTATTATTCTGTAATTTACAGAGCATTACCAATGGACCTCTGGGGTTAAAAGGATTACCTAGTTATACTAATCTCTGGTGGACTTGGGGAATAGCTATATTTACAGTGTGGTTTATTAAGAATTTAATTAATAGCAGTTATGGCAGAGCATTAAAATCTATCCGAGAGGATGAAATTGCAGCAGAAGCAATGGGAGTAAAACTTTTTTATCACAAGGTACTATCTTTTATAGTAGGTGCATTTTTTGCTGGTATAGCTGGTGCTCTTTTAGGAAGTTTAGTTATGACTATCGATCCTAATACTTTTAGTTTTTTTATGACTTTTCAGATAATTATAATCGTTGTTGTAGGAGGCTTGGGCAGCATAACTGGTACGGTAATAGTGGGTGCTTTATTTGCTATATTAATGGAAGTGCTCAGGTCGGTTGAATCTCCCATGAGCCTTTTCGGATTAAATATACCTGGAATCCCAGGAATGAGAATGCTATTATTTTCTATTTTGTTGATGATTGTGGTCTTATTCTTTCACCAAGGACTTATGGGTACAAAAGAATGGTCCTGGGAATGGTTGTATAAAAAGTTAATGGGAAATAAAAAAGAGATAGAGGAAGGAAGTTAAAGAATAGATGAGTATTTTAAAAGTAGACCATATTACTATCCGATTTGGGGGATTGACTGCGGTCTCTGATTTTTATCTTGATTTAAAAGAAGGAGAATTAGTAGGTTTGATTGGCCCTAATGGGGCTGGTAAAACTACAGTTTTTAATATGTTAACTGGAGTCTATAAACCTACAAGTGGAAAAATTTATTTCAATAATCAAGAAATAAATATAAAAAAGGTTAGTGAAATTACCGCTTTAGGAATGGCGAGAACTTTTCAAAATGTACGTTTATTTACTAATCTCTCTGTTTTAGATAATGTAATGGTCGGTTGCCATTTACGTTTAAAATCTTCAGTTTTAAATGCTGTTTTTTATTTACCTAAATATGTACAGGAAGAAAGTGAAATAACAGAAGAAGCAATGAAATTATTGAAAGAAGTAAATTTAGAGAAATTAGAAAGTAATTTAGCAGGTGGGCTCCCTTATGGGCAACAAAGAAAATTAGAGATCGCTCGAGCTTTAGCCACTCGGCCCCGATTACTACTTTTGGATGAACCAGCAGCGGGAATGAATCCTCAAGAAACTAAGGATTTAATGAGTTTTATCCTAAAAATTCAGGAAAAATTTAAATTAACTATTATTTTAATAGAGCATGATATGAAAGTAATAATGGGGATATGTAAGAGAATATTAGTGCTGGATTA
>PFIP01000085.1 GCA_002782675.1 Candidatus Infernicultor aquiphilus | reverse complement strand
AATAAAAATCAAATCAATCATCTTTTTTCTACCGACTTTCCATAAAGTTCAGTTATTTTACAAAGAAATTTTTTGGTTCGCTCATGATCAGGATTAGTAAAAAGTTTATAAGGGGAACCCTGGTCTATTATTCTTCCACCTTCTACAAATATTACTTCATTTGCTACTGAACGAGCAAAACCCATTTCATGGGTTACCACTACCATAGTCATTCCACTAAGAGCTAATTTTTTTATTACCTCTAACACTTCTCCAATTAGCTCAGGGTCAAGGGCAGAAGTAGGTTCATCAAAAAGCATTACCTTAGGATCCATAGCTAATGCTCTGGCTATAGATACTCTTTGTTTTTGTCCACCGGAAAGTTGTGCCGGATATAAATTGGCTTGTTCTTCCAAACCAACTTGTCTTAATTCTTCTATTGCTTTTTCTTTAGCCTCTTTTTTATCTATCTTTTTTACTTTAACTAAACCTATTTCCACATTTTTCAAAGCAGTTAAATGATCAAATAAATTAAAATCCTGAAAAACCATACCCATCTTTTGGCGAAACTGATTAATATTTTTCTTAGTATGAGTTACTTCCTCATTTTCTAACCAGACTCGACCACTATCCGGTATAGTTAATTGATTTATACATCGAAGAAGGGTGCTTTTACCACTTCCCGAAGGACCAATAATAACTTTAGTCTCCCCTTTTTTAATCTCAAAGGAAATTCCTTTTAATATCTCTTCTTTTCCGTATCTTTTATGTATATCTTCTACACGTAATACAATAATATCTTTATCCTTTTGCATCTTGTTTAAATTTCACCTCTCCTCTCTCCGTAACCAGGGATTTTTACTTTATTTTCTAAAAGATCAAGAACTTTTACTCCGCCGTAAGTTAAAATAAGAAAAATTGCCGCACAGGTAAGATAAATAGGCATAGGTTTATAAGTGCGAACAGCAATAAAACTTCCTCGAGTTATTATCTCTATTAATCCGATAGCATAAGTTACAGCTGAATCTTTTAAGATAATCGAATATTCATTTGACCATCCCGGAATAGAAATTCGCAAAGTTTGAGGTAGGATAATATTCCAGATAGCTTGAATTTTACTCATCCCCAAAGACCTAGCGGCTAACATCTGTCCCTCACCTATTGATTGGATACTTCCTCGAAATATTTGAGATTGATAAGCAGCGCTTCGGAAACCTAAGACTAAAATAGCAGCAGTAAGAGCCGTTAAATTAAATCCTAAAAACATAAATAGTCCGAAATAAAAAAGAAAAAGAAGTACTAAGACGGGAATCCCTCGGAAGAACCAGACATAAAACGAAATTAAACCAGCAATGTACTTATTACCATAAACCTGGCCTATGGCCATAGGAATCCCTATTATAAACCCTAAACCTAAAGCTCCTCCTATTAGTTTAAGAGTTACTATAGATCCCTTTAGTAGATAAGGAAGAGATTGATAAATTAATAAAAGGTTTTCTGTCATTCTTACTCCTAAAAAATTTATTTTTATTTTTTATAATCCATTTATAATACTTCAATATAAATTTTAAAAATCCTGCTTTATTTTCACGAAATTATAAAAAATTTAGATTAATTTTCTTTATATAATAAATCCTCGTTTTAAATCTTTTTAAGTCGTAAATAATAACATTCGTAAAACTTCAAAATAATCGTCCGATTCAAATACTACATTGGTAGAAGAAAGTTGTTTCATTCCGGGGTAAAAAGATGCTTTAAAGGCTCTCCCATGATTTCTAAATGATAGTTCTATTTTAAAATGATCCGGGAACTTAACTTTACATTTATTGATATCTCCTTTTAATGCGAACTCTACTCCTTCTTTAATCTTTTTTGTGGCAAGTTGGGGATGAATGCTAATTACTGAATTACCCACCCCTTTATTTACCGCCACAGTCTTGATGTTTTTATTGACTTTATTCACTTCTTTGCAAATCCCTTCATCTCCACTCACAAAAACTACCGGTACCTCTACCATCGCCGCAATATAACTATGGATTAAGAATTCACTGGCAAATTCTCCGTTTAGTTTAATATAATTAAGACGATTAGGGTTTAAAGTATGAGATAAAGGATTGGCATTGGAACTACCGAAAGAATGATAACCAATCATTAATAAAGCATCAAATGATTCGTCCAATTCTTGAACCATTAAAAAAGGGTGTTCACTCCAACCCCGTACCAGTCTAATTATTTCCGGGAGATCAACTGCGATAATATTTCTTCCACTGCCATGGGCATCTTTAATCCAAATCTCTTCTACCCCCGCATTCACTGCCCCTTCACATGCCGCTTTAACCTCGTCAGTCATCTGCTGGGCAAATTTTTGATAATCAGATTTTGACTTTTCAGTTTCATCCCAATGGGTAATACCGGTAACTCCTTCGATATCAGCACTTATATATATTTTCATATCTCTCTCCTCTACTATTAATTAAGTTTACTAAAATATTAATTAATATTAACAAATATCTAAACTTATCTAATAATTTTTATGGTCCTTTTCTTGCCCTAAATACCATTTCCATAAGGGAGTATAATTTATTTTTTTACCCTTAATATTTTCTTCTGCCTCATAATCATCAGTAATAATTAAACCTTTTTTAAGATTGAATTCCTTCATAGCCTTAAGTAAAGCTCTAATTTCTCTATTTTTTGTTTCCGGTCTATCTACTTCCCAACAAACCTGAATAAGTTGCTTGACTTTTAAATTCTCCTTTATTATAAAATCTACTTCTATATTATTAACATCTTTCCAATAAAACAATTCTAAATTAGGATCAAAGATTTCTTTTCTTTTTAATTCTAAAAATACTAAATTTTCGGCGAGTCTCCCGATATTTTGACTAAATCTAAAACCTATGGTATTTGCTAAACCAACATCTACTGCATAAACTTTTCTTGGACTCTTTTCTTGTTCTTTAATCTTATAGGAAAACCTTTTAAGAAAGAATAAAATAAAAGTATCTTCCAGATAATGAGAAAATTTTTCCACCGTGTCAGCTGAAATATTTAATGATCTTTCCAGGGAATTAAAAGTAATCAATGAAGAGATATTGCTCAGATAAAACTTAGCCAGAGAAATTAATTCCTCACTCTTTCGTATTTTAAATCTTCTGATAAGATCTTTATTTAATATATCTTCAAAATAAGTTAATAGAATCTGTCTTTTTTCCCCTCCTAAGACCACCTCGGGAAAAGAACCAAATTCAATATACTCTTTCAAGAATCTTTTAATCTCTATCTCTTTATTCACCATTTCAAATTTGTCTGATAAATCTATATTTTTAAAGGCTAGATACTCTTTAAAAGAAAGAGGAAAGATAACTAAATCTAAATGTCTTCCGGTAAGCAAAGTAGATAATTCCCTACTCAACAGCTTAGCATTCGAACCGGATATAACAATTTTTGCTTTATCTAATTCATGAATTGTTCTTACCCATCTTTCCCAATCTTTTACTTCCTGAATTTCATCGAGAAAAAGATAGGGTTTTTCTTGGGGATTTAAAAATTCTAAATAGACTTCATAAGCTTTTTGCAAAGTTTTTGTATCTAATTCTACAAAACGGGGATCTTCAAAATTAATAATTAATATATCTTTCTGGTTAATATCTTCTTTTATTAGTTCCTTGGCTATCTGTTTCATTATAAAAGATTTTCCACTTCTCCTTGCTCCAGTAATTACAATAATATGAGAGCTTTTTTGAAAATCTCTAATTTTATTAAGATAATAGGGACGGCTAATTCCTGTATTTAAATCCCTTCCCCAAAAATTCCAATCTTTTAATATTTTAATTATTTCATTTTTATCCATTATTTCCTCTTATATTAGGTATAAATATATTTTTTTACCTATTATTACCGATATTATAGTACAATAATCTCTCTTTTATGTCAACTGGTAGAAAAGCATGGCTATCGGCTATCCAGTTTTCAGGGTCAGGCTTCACAAATTCTAAATGCGAAAAAACGTTCTTTACAAAAAGTAAAAAAAGTTACCAAGTTTTTGAGCTATTACAACCATTCCCTGTCGCATTCAGAATAAAATGGCCTGTCTGCGTGCAGGTTCGCACAGGCAGGCACGCACAGGCAAAGATGTGTCCCTATTTTTCCATCAAGAGCTGCAAGATAAAATTGCATCTTACCTACATACTCAGGCTTGAATTCACTTATTTTAAGCTCGATTGGGATAAGACATTTGAGTTCTCTACGGAAAAAGAGCAAATCAATTCAGGATACTTCATTTTCAAATCCTGGGATAGTTTTTCCACTACCCCCTCGCCCCATTTGCTTTTTTCTTGTAGATTCACAAGTGTCTCACCAATGAACCAATAAAGTTCAATCAATAATTTATTTACAGTAGTAATGGCTTGGTGTTTGCTCTCTTCGATTTTCTTAATGACTGAAGAAAGCGTTTTTTCGTAATCCTGATTCTGTTTTTTTAAATCTATTTCTCTCCTTTCTACTTCCTCAACTTATATATTTCAAAAGGCAATTGGTAATACCGGTAACTCCTTCGATAGCAGCACTTATATATATTTTCATAACAGTTCTCCTTTAAACATTATTTTCGTTCGATACTACTATCAATCATCATATTAGAATTATAGTATAAATTCCTCTTTTTTAAAAATAATTCTTAAATGAATTTTCATTTTAGAATAATTTTTACCTTTTATGTTATGATTATTTCCCAAAAAGCCAAAAATATTTTCAACAGACTTCGTCTCGTATTGCGTATCGCGTTGGAAATAAGATTAGTTATAATTATGTTGTAGGGGTTCGATTTATCGAACCCGTAAATAAGCGGGTCGGATAAATCCGACCCCTACCTTAGTATTCCCCGATCAGGTCGAGGACAAGTTTGTTTACTTTTTGGGTGACAACCATGTTATAATAAAACCAACAAAAAATAATTAAAGGAGAACTTATGACTAATAAAAAAGAAGAATTCAAGCTTTCTGGGAATGAGATAATCGAAAAGATTAAAAGTATTATAAAAGAAGGGAATGCTCGAAAGATTATCATCAAAAATGAAAACGGAGAAACTATTGCCGAATTTCCTTTGACCGTAGGTGCAGTAGGAGCACTTCTTGCCCCAATCTTGGCTGCGGTGGGCGCTATAGCTGGCTTACTTACCAAATGCACTCTAGTAGTAGAAAAAAAATAAGCATATTTTTTTAAGGACAGAAGTTCTCCCAGCTTCCACTCCTAGCACTACGAACCAGTGCATCGATCACTTGCATGTTTGCCACAGCGTCTTCGAGTGGCGTCGGGACCTCTCTATCTTCCAGCACTGCCCGTGAAAAGAGGTCTCCCTGAATCGTATATTGATTACAAATCTCCAGAATAACCTCTTCAATTCTGGTATCATCTCCCTGCCATATTTTGCACGGCCGGTCAGAAGGGGCATTAAAAGGTATTTCAATTTCAATTCGCCCCTTGGTACCAAAAATGTTTACCCGTTGATAAGGTACCAGCTGTGTCGCACAGGTGAAGGTTGAAGTACCGCTGGCAAACTCTAATAGGCCAGAAGTTAGGCGATCAACCTTCATCTCCGGATCTTCTTCCCTGATACCGCAGACCCGCCGGGGCTCAGCCCCAAAGATAAACCGTGAAAGCGAAATACAGTAACAACCGATGTCCATCAGTCCCCCGCCACCAATATCCGCTTTATTTCGAATGTTGTTGGGGTCGATATTGTGATAGGAGAAGAAAGATTGAATCGTCCGCAATTCACCGATTTTCCCTTCGGAAACCCTTTTCTTTGCCCATTGCCATTGCGGATGATGCCGGTACATAAATGCTTCCATAACCTTTAAGCGGGGAAATTTACGGGAAACCTCCAGCAGTTCCTGAGCTTCAGCTGCATTTAAACCAAGGGGTTTCTCGCATAAAACGTGCTTGCCGGCCTTCAGTGCTTTGATGGCCCAGAGAACATGCAGATGATTGGGAAGCGGAAGGTAAACAGCATCGACATCGGGATCAGCTAGCAGTTCTTCGTAAGAGCCGTAAGCCTTCTCTAGACCCAACCGCCTTGCTGCTGCCTGTGCCTTTTCCAATTGGCGCGAAGCAATAGCAGTAAACTTGCAATACTCCCCCAATTGCATAGCGGGAATCACCTCTTCAGTGCCAATTTTAGCGGTGCTCAGGACACCCCATCGAATCTTTTTCATTTGATTTCCTCCTTTCATTTTTTCTTTTTTTTCTCTTCATACATATTCTCATCAGCTATTTTGATTAATTCTTCTATAGATAAAGGATTAGATGGGTTATAACAAGAAAGACCAATACTAAAGCTTATCTTATAGGGGTTATTAAGATTTTTATTTAATTCTTTTAATTTATTAGTTATTCTTTCTTTGATTAGAGGAACATCATTTAGAGAGCTATCGGGAAAAATCAATAGGAATTCATCTCCTCCCATACGACAGATGATATCGACCTCTCTTAAGGTAGATTTAAAGAACTTAGCTGCCTCTTTTAAGGCCTTATCACCTTCTTTATGACCAAAGGTATCGTTAATATATTTAAGTCCATCTAGATCAAGATAGAGTAACAGGATAGAGGTTTTACGGCGCTGGGCAGACTTAATTTGCCGTTCGAAAAGACTCAGACCATACCCTCTGGCATAACAACCGGTAAGGACATCAAAATGAGCTAACTTTTCCAACCTTTTTTCCAGTCTTTTTCGTTCAGTAATATCAATATAAGTGGCTGTTAATCCTTTTGTCTGCCCATCAATTTTTATATTAGCACCAGATATGGAAACCGGAAAGAGCGTGCCATCTTTCTTCTTCCTAATGGTCTCATAATGGAAATACCCTTTAGATGAGGCTATTTTATCCAGTTTTTTTCCTTCTTTTATCTTATCAGGGGGATAAATGAATCCTTCATTAATATTTTTGCCTTTTATCTCTTCCAGGGTATAGCCAAAGAGTTTAGTAAAACGGGGATTTATGTTTAAGATAGTACCCTTCTCATCTAGATATACTAAAGCCTCAGGACTATTCATAAATAGACTGGCAAATTCTTGCTGGCTCTTCTGTAAAGTTTCTTCAGCTTTTTTACGCTCGATGGCAGTAGCCACCTGAGAGGAGACGAATTCTAGAAGTTTGATGTCTTTCTCGGAATAAAGTTCAGGATTGGTGTAGCTCTGGACGGCCATAACCCCAATAGTTTTATCTTCTATCTTTAAGGGGGATCCTAACCAGACCTTACGTAAGGTGCCAAACCATTCTTTAAATTCCTCCATAAACTTTTTCCCTTTAATCATTTCTTGATTAACCAAAATTGATTTACCTGTCCGTATGACCTCGGCAACCAAAGAATTATGATTAATAGTTCTTGGAAGATGAATAGGCTTGGCATGATCAATATTATAAGGGAAGAAGATCTTATCTTCTTTCTCATCTACCAAAGCGATATAGAAGTTAGTGGTGTCGATGATGCTGCCTAATTCCTGATGGATTAGGGGATAGAGCTGGTCAAGAGAGAGGGCAGAATTGGTAGCTTTGGAGATATTGTATAAGACCTGATGGAGCTGCTCATCTTGCTTGCGTTCGGTTATATCTCTGTACATCCCTATCACCCCTTGAAGCTTACCATCAAGCATAACCCTGGAAACAGATATAGAAACCGGGAATAAGGTTCCATCCTTCTTCTTTCTGATAGTCTCATAATAAAATTTGCCTTTTAACGCCTTTTCGGTCATCCATTTCCCTTCTCCCATCTTCTCTGGTGGGTGAATCATTCCGTTATCCAGATTTCTACCCTTTACTTCATTTATATTATAACCAAATAGTTCGGCAAAGCGGGGGTTTATATCTATAATATTGCCTTTTTCATCCAGATAGGCTAAAGCCTCGGGACTGCTGTTAAATAGACTGGCAAATTCCTGCTGGCTTTTTCGTAAGGCTTCTTCGGCTTTTTTACGCTCGGTAATATCTTTATATAAAGCTATAGTTCCCTGAGCTTTTTCATCAATTATAACCGGAGAAGCAGATATGACTACATAAATTAAAGTACCATCTTTCTTCTTTCTAATGGTTTCATATTCAGAAATACCTTTAAAGGTCAATCCCTTCTTAGTTAATCTTTCTCCTTCGTCTATCTTATTTTCGGGATAAATCATCCCTTCATCAATATTTCTACCTCTTATCTCTTTTAAGGTGTAACCAAATGTTTTGGTAAAGTAAGGATTTATATTTAAGATGCGACCATCCTCATCATGATACAAGGCCGCAATAGGACTACTATTAAAGAGACTGGCAAAGATTTTTCTGGCTTTTCTTAGCTTTTTTTCTGCTTCCTTAGGTTTGGTGATATCACGAACATAAGCTATAAGTCTGGGTTTCCCTCCGATACGGACAATTTTGGTGGCAATTTCTGTAGGGAAGATAGTGCCATCTTTCTTTTTGCTTATTCGAGGGACGAAAATACCGTGAGTGGTCTCCTTGTCGGTAATAACCTTAGGCAATTTCTTTGAAAACTCTTCGGGAACTAAGTCTGCTATAGTTAAGCCAATCATTTCTTCTTTAGCGTAACCATATATCTTTGCTCCGGCAGTATTACATTCAAGTATACGACCTTCTACTGTCTCTATAAGAATGCCATCAGCAGCTAACTCTACCAGAATTCGATATTTTTCCTCATTATCAGTTGATGCTTTTTCTATCTGCTGATGCCTAATTTCTGATTTTTCCAATTCGGTAATTTGCCGGTGTAATTTCATTAATTCATCTATTAACTGCTCTTTGGTTTTTTCTTTTTCTTCCATATATTCCACTTTATCCTTTTAGGACTTAGAGTTTTTAGCCCTCTTCCTATCCCCATATAGAATTATGTAATTAGCAGATTTTGTTGATATACTATTTATAGTATGGTTGTCCCCCAAAAAGTAAACAAACCTGTCCTCGACCTGATCGGGGAATAGTAAGGTAGGGGTCGGATTTATCCGACCCGCTTATTTACGGGTTCGATAAATCGAACCCCTACAAGATAATTATAACCAAAAAATCTTAATTTACTATAAAATTATCTGCAACGCATCAGATGTATAATCTATTAAAAATAATTTTAGCTTTTTGGGTTACACCCATATTATAGTATTAAAAAATATTATTTACAATATTTTAAGGAAGCTATTGGCATTCATCATTTTCTTCCCGGCGGTTCTCTGTCCTACTCTTTTGACTATTTTTTTTGAGGTTACCGCTAGAGATAAAGGTCTAATTATTTTTTCGATTCTCTTATTATTCTTTATTTTCTTATTTTTATTATCTGGCCTTGATTAGCTTTTTGCAATTCCTGAGGTGAAATTTTAATCAGAGAATTTTCTGAACCGCCTCCGGAATAAACCATTTCTTTTTCCATTACTTTGGGGTCAATTAAAAAAGTAGCCGAATAACCAAAGGAGGGAACTCCGCCACAGATATAGTTGGTTTTTTCCAGAATCTCCGGCGGATTAGCCGTGCGGGGCGGTTCAATTTCCAGAGCTTTTCCTATTTTCTTTAAACTTACTCTATCTTCTCCCTTCACAATAGCCACAATTAGATTCCCCTGCTGATCTATTAGGCAGATATTTTTTACAAAATCTTCCGCTGAAGTATGAACAGATCTTGCGGCATCTTCTACTGAATGACAGGAAGTTGTAAAAGAAAGATGCTCGGCTTGAAGATGATTATCTTGAATATATTGTTTAATTTTTTCTTCGTAGGGGTTCATTGTTGTCTGGTCCGCTTTTAATTTTGATTTCCCATCATTCATTTTAAATTCTCCTTAAAAAATTATTTAATACCCATCTTGATTATAATGGTAATGGAAAGATTTTACTCATTTTTAGGAATAAATATTTTACGCAGATGCTCTGATTTTTGCATTAAATTCTGAATATCCACTATTTTATCTTCTTTTATCTCTAAAGCTTTGGTTATATCCGTAATTTCCCAACCCTTTTCTAAAGCTAATAAAATTAAATCCATCTTTTCGTAAGAAATTCCCAGAGCTTCTTCAGTAGTAAGCCCAGGAATAAGATCAGGTGAAGGAGGCTTTTGAATAATTCTGGAGGGGATATTTAGATAGCAAGCTAATTCTCTTACCTGAGTTTTATATAAATTAAGAAGGGGCATAATATCAGAGGCATCATCACAGCCATGTTTGACAAAAAATCCAATCTGATATTCGCTTTTATTGGCCGCTCCGACTACCAATCTATTTTCCAATTCGGCATAAAGATAAAGTAAGACCATCCGAAGACGATGTTTTATCCGATAATAGGCATTGCTCTTTTCCAGATAACTTTTAAAGGCTTTATCTTTAAAACCTAAAAGACTAGCGGAAAAAGGAATTTCTCCGGTCTTTCTGGTATAAAATTGGTAGGATTCTTTAATTACCCTCCCCTTTAATCCTCCCCAAACAGGAATTTTATTAAAGGGAGATAAGGCATAAATCCTCATTTCTTGAAGATAAGGAGTAAGATCAATTAATTTGGTGGGGATGGATAATTCTTGAGCCAAATCCTGGGCGTCTTTGAGATGTTCTTTTTTAGAATCCTGATCGGGCATAATTAAAGCTAAAACTTTTTGAGGGCTAAGTGCCCGCTGACCCAAGACCGCAACAACGCTGGAGTCAATCCCTCCACTTAGCCCTAAGATGAGCCCTTCTCTTTCTAGTTTTTCGGTATATTCTCGGATAAAATTCTCTATAGAAAGAGATACTTTCTCAGGTTCAATCCTCATTTCAACTTTCAATTCTTCCAAAAGAATATTATCGCTCATTCTCTTTAGTTACCGTTTTAAATATTTTTAATATTTTTTATTCGGTTTTATAATATTGGCTAATATTGGGTATAGTTTAAAAGTTCAATTTCACCTTCTATTCCTTCCTCTCCATAGGTTTTACTTCTTAAAGGTAAGGCTAATTCTGGGTCAATAACCCATTCAGCCAGTATTTTATCTTCCTCTTCGGGACTAAAAAGCTGGCAGACAAATCCTGATCTACCGGCAATCTCTTCCATGGCGGTTACCTTGATTATCCCTGCCCCAAAGAAGCTCATCTTTTCTCCTACCTTTAAATCCATCTGGCTAAAAAAGAAACCATAGGCAGGATTGATGACTAACATATTTAAGGATATTCCGTAAGCTCCCCCTAACCCAAAGGCAGTCTCCTGGCCTAATTTATCTTTAGTTAAAGTCCCTTTAGTAGTATAAGAAACTTCATAGACTTCCTCGCCCTTCTGGGATTTCTCTGGATCTATTTTAATATCCAGGATATAGGTAATTTCTACTGGTTCCTCATTTTCATTCCAGATGATTTTGTATTCAAAACGCTCGTTTCCCTTAAATTGATAAGGTTGCCACTTTTGAGCCCATCCTAACTGCCCTACTCCGAATAAAAATAATCCGATTAGTATAATTAATAAAAAATTCTTAGGTATACTTTTCATTTTACTTTTTTCTCCTTTTTTACTTTCTTTTTATATATTTTTCCTTGGCTGGCTTTCTAAATCAGTCTATTATCTCTTCAATGTCCTAAGTAAAAGAACTTTAATCTGATGCGTGACATATTTTAATATTCGACAAAACTTTTAAAAATCCTTCTTTTTGAGAAAAAGTTTTTGATAAAAAGATTAGTATAAGGATAATTACTAAATATAAATAACCTTCGTCTACACTATTGGTCAAAGAGAAGGATATCTTTTCTTTGTTTTGATAAATTATTTAATTTTTCATTAAAACCTGATTTGGAAAATAAAATAAAATATTTTTGACCAGCATAAAAAAAATTGTTAGCCTTTCTTTCTAATTCATTTAACTCATTTAGACCGACTTTTTTATTCCTCCATTTACACTCACCAAAGATAAAAGATTGCTTTTCATCATAAGCTACAATATCAATCTCTTCTTCGTTATTCCACCAACGCCCAATATTACTAGCTTTAAAAGGAAGCATATTTTTTCTATTTAGATTTTTTATTCTTTGTAAACAAATATCCTCAAAAACAAATCCAGTAAAACTATCCAAAGAAGGTTTTATTTTTTCTTGCCAAACATAATTAAAGTCTCCCTCTTCAAGGTAACTCATATTAGGTAAAATATATCTAAACCAAAAGCGGAAGAAAGGATCGTTAAGGAGATAAATACCTTTTCTTGATTTGTGAGGTTTATCTTCGGTAATCGGAATTTCTCTTCTTACTATATGTAATTCTCTAAGGACACTAAGATATTTATTTACTTTATGTCGCTCACTAATCCCAGTTTCCAGTACTATTTCATTTAGTCGTGTCCTACCAAAGGCAATGGCTCTTAAAATAGAGAAATAGGTAGACGGCTCATGCAATTCTTCTATTAATAAAAAACGAGGTTCGCTAAAAAGAAAACCATTTTTATTTAAAATTTCCTCTTTTACATTTTGTTCTATAGTTTTTTTATCATTAAATCGTTGGAGATATGCAGGTGTACCTCCAAGTACAGTATATGCGAGCATTCTATCCTCTTCAGAATAGTCAGGGAAAAAGAACTTAAGATCTTCAAAAGATAATGGGTTTAAGGCAACCTGTCCAGTACGTCTGCCAAATAAAGGGCTTTTACTTCCTAAAATTTCTTTTTCCATAAAGCTCATATAAGAACCACATAAAATAAGAAAAATATTACTTTCTTTTGCTTTTTCATCCCAGATTTTTTGCAAAATAGAAGGAAGGGCTGGATTGCTTATACATAAATAAGGAAATTCATCAATAATAACCAAAGGTATTTTCGGAATTAAATGGTCAAAGATATATCTTAATAAAGCTTCCCATGAACTAAAGGGCTGGGTTTGTAAAAATGATTCTCTGGTTAACTGAAATATTTTTTCACTAAATTGTTTTAACTGTTCTTGTTCAGAAGATAGATCTGAAGAAAAAAAGAGGTGTTTTTTATTTTTAGAAAATTGTCTGAGTAATTCAGTCTTACCAATTCTTCTACGACCATACATAATTACAAAGCGGGCATCCTGTTTCTTATGTAATTTTTCTAAGTAATTTAATTCCTCAATTCTATTGACAAACATATTAGCCTCCATATAGTATACTTTAAAGTATTATACTTATAAGTATACTATATATTATAAATAAGTCAATAAGGTTAGAAGAATGCTCTCACAACAGTTATAGGGGCATCCAATTGGAATAATATTAGCAAATTCACCACAATCACCGATTGTATTTGTGGGATGAAAAATAAATAACTCGCCCATATTGTTCACCTCTTTTATAAGTAACTATATTGCTTGATTATCACTCCTACTTAATC
>PFIP01000099.1 GCA_002782675.1 Candidatus Infernicultor aquiphilus | reverse complement strand
CTGAAACATTCTGCCTTAAAAATCTCCTATAATCGCCTTCTCGAATAAAACAAATTTCCTGGCTCTCTTTTTTTTCATAATTTTCTAATCCAAAATTCTTAGCTAATTCTCTGGATTGGCTTTTCTTGAACCTGCCCAAAGGAAATAGAACATAGGGTAATATATCCTGGTTTAATCTATAAAGAAAGTAAGATTGATCTTTGTTTTCATCTATTCCTCTCTTCAGTAAAAACCTCTTGCTCTTTTGGTCATATTCATTAATAGCATAATGCCCGGTGGCAATATAATCTGCACCTAAAGATTTTGCTTTTTCTAATAATAAGCCAAATTTTATTTTTAAATTGCAGATTACACAAGGGTTGGGGGTCCGACCGACCAAATATTCTTGGCAAAAATAATTAATCACCAATTTTTTAAATTCTTTAATAAAATCCAAAACATACCAGGGAATTTCCAGCTTTTGAGCTACCCGACCGGCTGCTTCTAAATTTTCGTCACCATCGTCGCCATCATAAAGACGCATAGTAGCACCAAGAACTTCATAACCTTCCTCTTTTAATAGGGCAGCCGCCAGAGAGCTATCTACGCCTCCGCTCATTGCTACTACTACTCTGCCTGTGCATGCCGGTCTTTTTTTAAAATCTTTAGACATAATAATTTATTCTCTTACTTTTTCTTTATTTCTTAATTTTCAAACCCTTAAAATTTCTAATTCTTCTTCTCTTAATGGTTTTACTTTCCTAGTTTTTGCCAATTCTTTAGATGCACTATAATAATTAATATAGACTTCTTCGTCTTCCTCTTCATTTCTATCACAATATCTGGCTGTAATCTGACAAGATTTATCAATAAAATCATTATTCAGTTTAAATCCTTTTTTTATCAAAGAAATGGGGCCTTTTAAATTTTTAGCTTTAAAGAGAAAATCCCCCTCTTGGAAAAAATCTTTTAGCTGTTCGTTCTCCTCTTTATTTCTCCCTACTACTAATTTAATATCTCTACCTAATCTAAAGTGTCGACCTAATTTTAAAAGCTCTATCTCTTCTAAAAAATATTTTTCTTGATTAAACAAATCTCTTAACCTTTTAGAAAACCCTGGCTCAGTTAATTTACAACCGCCCGCTGGGGAAGGATAGTCCTTTAAATTCATTTTAGCAGCTAATTCCATCTGTCTTTTTCTGGAGCGACCAGAAATATTCAACAATTTATTTTTGTTTACTAATCCTTCTTTTTCCGGGATAGTCTCTGGTAATAATAAAGCTGATAATGGCCGAAGAATTCTGCCTTTAAACCCTGATTCTGTTTCTATTAAACTTAAACTATTTCTGTTCTGAGACATAGGTCTTTCTCCTAAAACTTCACCGCTTAAAATGAAAGAAGCTCCTATCTTGGTCATATATTCTCCGGCCTTTTTAAACATAAGAGTATGGCAGTCTATGCAGGGATTCATATTCTTTCCGAATCCATGTATAGGATTTTCTAAAATTTCTAATATCTCTTTAGTAATATCTATAATTTCTAAATCCATATCCAGGCCTTTTGTAGCTATTAAAGCTTCGTCTAAACCAAAAAAAGGAGTTTTAAAATTAACTCCTTTTACCTCTATCCTTTGCTCCTGGATAAGCTTTACTGCTAAGATGCTATCCAAACCACCAGAAAATAAAGCTACTGCTTTTATCTTATCTTTCATCTTTTTGTTCCTTTTTAATATTTTGAGTAATTCTACCTAAATCTTGCAAAGAAGTGGTGTCTAAAGTTTGATTTATCTTTTGAGTGATCAGCTCTAATAATACTCTAATGGCACAATCTTCTACTTTATTACATTTTTTTGGCGTACTTTTCTTAATTTTTCTACCAGTTAGAATACAGTCAGCTAAAACTATTGGTCCCTCAACTGCTCTAATTATGTCACCAGCATTAATCTTATTAGCTTCTTTAGCTAATAAATATCCCCCACCTGCACCTCTGGTACTTTTTACTAAATCTGCTTTCTTTAATTTATTAAATAGTTGTTCTAAATATTGCCGGGAGATCTCTTGTCTTTTAGAAATATCTCTTAAAGAAATCGGCATTAAATTATTATATTGATTTTGCACCAAATCTATCATAGCTCGAAGTGCGTACCTTCCTCGAGTAGATAATTTCATTCTCCTTACTCCTTATTTTAATTTGACTTTACTGAAAAATTATATTATTTATGACTATTCTTGTCAACTTTCTTGAAATCTTTGTCTATTCTGTTATCTTCGGATACCTACCGGGAATTATACAGAAATTAGATTATTTAAAAATCTTAGAGATAGATGTAATCTGGTTGTGCCTAATCTATAAATCTCCCAATAACGATAATGGCTATGATATCAGTGATTATCAGGATATTATAGATAATTTTGGTACAATGAAAGATGTGGAAAAACTCTTAACCGAAACATACAATCGATCCTATTGATTTTTAAAATAAAAAAGGAGCAGATTAATTGAATCTGCTCCTTTTTTATTAATATTATTTTACTTTCCTTTTCTAATCTTACTCACAAGTTATTGCTTCTACTGGACAATCATCGGCAGCCTGTTTGCAAGATTCAATCAAATCTTCAGGTATCTTACTAACCTTTACAGTTGCAATACTATCTTTTACCTCAAAGACTTCAGGGCAGGTGTCTTCACAAAGTCCGCATCCAGTACATAAATCTTTATCGATTACAGCTTTCATTTTATATCTTCCTCCTTCTATATATAATTGCCAACTTTGAAATTTATTCGATAACTAAGAATAAGTCCAATAAAACCTCAATTTTTGTTTTTTTTACCATCATCAATCAATATTTGCTTGACTATTTTATCAAATAATTCTTCTTATTAAAAGAAAAATTATCTACAATGTTAGAAGTATACCTTAAAAATAGACAAATTTCAAGTTTTTTACTAATCTTTTTTTATATTTCATCAATAAATTTTATATCACATATTCCATAAAATCTTCAGCTAATAAAGTTTGAGGAAATATACTCTGAGCCTCGGCAAGTAAATCCTTTTCGCTTATTACCGATTTATTATCATTTGAACTATATCGAGGGCTAATATGGGTTAGTATAAGCTGTTTGACTTGTGCCTCTTTAGCTACCCTGGCAGCCATTGTCGTGGTGGAATGAAAATTTCGTTGAGCAATTTCCTCTTCCTGCTGAGAGAAAGTTGCTTCGTGAATTAAGAGGTCAGCATCTTTTGCTAAGAATACTGAATTCTCACCATAGGTAGTATCACCACAAAAGACTATCTTTCTACCTTTTTCAATTTTGTTTAAAAAATTCTTACCTTGAAAGATTCTTCCATTGGGTAATTCAAGTGTTTTACCCTCTTTTAGAGTACGATAAATTGGACCAGGAGGGATATTCAATCGGCGGGCCTTATCTATTAAAAAATGACTCCTATCCTTTTTTTCTTCGACAGAATAGGCATAAGTTTTAATATTGTGATTTACTTCTGTGTATCGAACTATATACTCCTCATCTTCCCAGATTATTCCTGCTGATAAATTTGGTGGAATAATTTTTATCTCAATGTCATAAGGGATATAAGTTTTGGTTATATTTAGGGTTTCTTTTAAATATATATCGAGATCTTCGGGACCAAATATTTGAACTTTTTGCTGAATTTTTCCGCCCCTTAAACCCCGGGAAGCTAATAGCCCAGGAAGTCCAAAAAGATGGTCTCCGTGTAAATGGGAAATAAATATTTTCTCTAATTTAGATAATTTTAAAGAGGTTTTTTGGATTTGTTGTTGAGTGCCTTCTCCACAATCCCACAACCATAACTTATTACTGTTAATAAAAATAAGGGCAATGGAAGTCACATTACGTTTTAAAGTAGGCATCCCCGAACTAGTGCCTAAAAATATAACTTTCACCAAATATCACCTAATTTCTTTCTCTTATCTTGCACATTCAGTAATTTCGCCTTTTATAATTTCTATACCATGTGGTAAGGCTTTTAATATTATTTCTAAAGATTCTTCTACTCCTTTGGGGCTACCCGGTAAATTTATAATTAAACTTTTTTTTCTAATTCCGGCTACTCCTCGAGATAATATCGCTCGATTTGTCTGCTTAAAACTTTCACTTCTGATTATTTCACTGATCCCGGGGACTTCTTTCTCAATTACTGCTAAGGTGGCCTCTGGAGTGACATCTCTTTTTCCTAAACCTGTCCCTCCGGTAGTTAAAATTAAATCCAGGTGTAATTTATCAACTGCTTTTATCAATTCATCTTGAATAATTTCCTCTTCGTCAGGGATAATTCGATAATATTTAACTTCCCCCTCAATCTTCTTAACTATCTCCTCAATTACTTTTCCACTTCGATCTTCTCGCTCTCCCCGTGCCCCTTTATCACTTATGGTCAAGATACCTACCTCAATCATTCTGTTAACACCTCAATTTCATCTCCGACTTTTACTTTTCCACCTTTTAAAACTCTAGCAAAGATGCCTTCGCGAGGCATTACACAATCTCCTATCTTTCTCCTTATTTCGCAATCATAATGACATTCTTTTCCAATCTGGGTAACCTCCAATAGCACTTCTTTTCCAATTTTTAACTTTGTCTCTAAGGGAAGTTTGGGTAAGGTTAGACCTTCTATAGTTAAATTCTCAGCAAAATCCCCGAAAGATAATTGATAACCCTTATCACGCATCTTATTTATACTTTCAATTCCCAAAAGGCTAATTTGCCGATGCCACTTGCCAGCATGAGCATCACCTTTTAAACCAAAATCTTCAATGAGCAAACCTTCTCTTATTTCTGTCTTTATGGTTCCTTTCTTTTTACTCTGACAGACTGCCAAAATTTTCCCTTTCATTTTTTTATTCATTATATATGTTTCATCTCCTATTTCCAATTTATCTGGGTAAACATTTAATATCTAACCGGAATGATTTTGATTTAGATAATGTCCACTCTTACCTCCTGCTTTTTCTATCAAACGGATGGCTTTTATGGTCATCCCTCTATCTACTGCCTTACACATATCATAAATAGTAAGACCAGCTATGGCTACCGCAGTTAAAGCCTCCATTTCTACCCCGGTCCTGCCTATGGTCTTGACCTTAGATTTTATGATAATTTTATGTGCCTCTTCATTAATTTTAAAATTAAGATCCACGCTGGTAAGCATTAAAGGATGGCACATGGGAATAATTTGACTAGTCTGTTTGGCCGCCATAATACCAGCAACCTGAGCTACTGCTAAAACGTCTCCTTTGCTAATTTTCCCCTCATTAATTAGTCTTAAGGTTTCAGGTCGCATAACTATTTCACCTTCGGCAATTGCTATTCGCGCAGTGTCCTCTTTGTCTCCCACATCTACCATACGAGACCTTCCTTCTTCATTAAAGTGGCTCAACTCTTTTGCCTCCATCTTATCAACCTCCCACTCGGGACATTTTAAAAGATAGGCTATTGGATATCCCTTCTTTAATTTTATGACCTTTTGGTTTTAATTTTACTGCCAGCTCTATTTTATTCCTTATTACCTTTCTTCTTAGAATTTGATCTTCCCCACGGTTACCCACCTCTCTAAGGGCTTTTTTGAGATCAATTTCTTGATTAGAAAAAAGACAAGGTCTTATCTTCCCCTCAGAAGTTAGTCTGATTCGATTGCAAGTTTGGCAAAAGTGCTGGCTCAAGGCAGTAATAAAACCGATGGTACCTTTACCACCTTCAATCTGATAATATTTTGCTGGTCCATTGTCTGAATCTGTCTTAATAGGATTAAACGAATATTTTTTTGCCAAATTTTCTTTAATATCTAAACCTGAAATAAATTTGTCCTTATAATTATCTATAATCTCTTCTAAAGAAGGCATCAGTTCGATAAAACGAATACATAATGGTCTTTCTAAAGCTAATTTTACAAAATTTTCTACTTCCTCGTCATTAATTCCTCTGATTAGTACAGTATTAATTTTAATAGGAAGTAATCCTGCTAATATAGCAGAATCGATACCTTTTAATGCCTTTTCCAGGTCCCCTCCCTGGGTAATTTGACTATATTTATCTTTTTGCAAGGAATCCAGGCTAATATTAACCCTCTTCAGTCCTGCATTTTTCAGTTTTTCAGCATATTCAGTTAGAAAATAACCATTGGTAGTTAAAGAAATATCTTCTAATCTTTTTATTTTTTTTAATTTCTTTATAAAATCAATTATTCCTTTCCTTATTAAAGGCTCACCGCCAGTTATTCTGACTTTAGTTACTCCTAAATCAACTGCTTCGTTAATAATTTCTATTATTTCTTCATATCTTAAAATCTCTGGGTGAGGAATAAAATTAAAATGTTTTTCTGGTTGGCAGTAAATACATCTATAATTACAACGATCAGTAATGGAAACCCGAAGATAAGTAATTTTTCTTCCCCAACTATCTACTAACTGACTCATCCTTTAATCACCTTTCCACTTTGCGAGAGGTCATAGCCACCTAAATTCAATACTTTTTTCTTAAACTTTTTTGAATTTACAATACTAAGTAATTTTTGTATTCTTAAAGAATTATACCTCTCCTCAGGAATAATCATATCATATCTTTCTTTGACTACCGGAATAAAATCTAAATGAAAAGCTTCAGCAGCGGATAAAATACCTAGACCAGCATCTACATTCCCTTCTGCCACAGCAGAGGCTACCATTAAATGAGTAAACTCCTCCCGAAAATAACCTTTAATATTTATAGGATTGATAGCCTTCTTACTTAATAAATAATCCAGTAAAATTCGAGTACCCGAACCTTTCTGTCTATTGATAAACTCAATATCTTTTCTGATCAAATCATTTAAATCTTGGATATTTTTTGGATTTCCTTTTTTTATCATTATCCCCTGTTCCCGATAAGCTAAATTTACTACCACCAATTCTTTTTGGGGAAGTATTTTTTTGATATAGGGGAAATTATATTCACCGCTTTCCGAGTCTAATAGATGGGCAGTTGCCAGATGTGTCCGGTTTTGTTTTAAAGCCATTAAACCTCCCATACTTCCTACATTAAAAGAAACTAACCTATAATTAGAAAAATTCTCCTGTAATTCATTTCTTAAAACATCCAAGATTAAGTCATGACTACCAGTAATTATAATATTATGCCTTATGGTATCTAAATCTTTCCAAAGTTCAACATTTACCACTTCTTCAAGATTTAAACCTTCTTTTAGCGAGGGTATACGAATTATACCATCTGCTTCCACCAAGGAAGTTATTACCCCTGCACCTCTCGGAAGTGGATAGGCCATCATTTTTTTTCCTATATTCCCTAATTTTACCCTTAAAAACTCCTCATCACCTAAACGAGAAACCACTTGGTGAGCCATATGAGCTTTAATTTTTCGTCGTTTCGACATAGTCAGGCCTAATCTTGTAAATACTAAAGGTTTTAAGAACTGCTCAGCCGATATAATGGCAGAAACCGGGTAACCAGGAAGTCCAATAAGAGGGGTCTTATTAATAATTCCCAGAATCGTGGGCTTCCCGGGCATAATGGCTACTCCATGAACCAAAACCTCTCCTAAACTTCTGATAATTTCAGGAGTAAAATCTTTCGAGCCAGCAGATGAACCAGCCAATACCACTATAATATCACTTTGCTGGCAAACTTTCTGCAAAATTTTTTTCAAATCTTCTGGGGCATCTTTAATAATTTCATATACTTTAACCTTTCCTCCCCACTCGGAAATTAAACTTTTAATTATTTTAGAATTATATTCGATAATTTTACCAGGAAGAATTTCTTCTCCTGGTTGAATCAATTCATAGCCAGTGGGTATAACTGCTACTTTGGGCTTCTTACGGAGTAAAAGTTGATTTACTCCTCCGGCCAATAAAGCTCCTAGATCTACTGGACGAATCCTTTGATTAATCGGAATAATTAGCTGATTGGCTACTAAATCTTCTCCAATATTACGGATATGCTGCCCGGGAAAGGCAGAAGAAAATATCATAATCTCTTCGATACTTCCTTCTTCTCTATCAGCAAGATCAAGAGCAATATCTTTTTTCTTTATTTCTCTCTGTTCTATTTTGCCCACCGGGTTGATATCTTCAATCTTTATTACTGCATCAAACCCGAAAGGTATGGGATTACCAGTATTTATAAAATAAAAGTCCCTATCGACTCTCAACTTACGGGGAGAAGATTCAGAGGTTTCATAGGTGTCTCTGGCTCTAACTACGACTCCATCCATAGCTGCTGATTGATAGTGGGGTGAAGATATTTTGGCAAAAACTGGTTCAGCAGTAACCCGACCTAAGGAATCTTCGGTAGAAACTAATTCTCCTTTTAGGGGCTCCGTAAATTTATACTTTAACCAACTTTTATACCATATTTTTTGAGCTTCTTTTAAAGTTAATTTATTTAAATAAATATTCCTTTTCAAATCAATCTTCCTTCTCTAATTAATTCTGTTTAATTAAAATAATTTAACCACTACTTTGCTGCCTTTTTCCAATCCCTCTATATTTAACCCGATCTTTATTAAACCTGATGCTCGCACCATCGTAGAAATCAATCCTGATTTCCCCAGAACAGGCTTAGCGTAGAACTTTTTACCCTCTTGGTGGACAAATACCCGAATATAATCTTCTCTCCCCGAATCTGAAACCACATTGCAA
>PFIP01000021.1 GCA_002782675.1 Candidatus Infernicultor aquiphilus | reverse complement strand
TCCAGAAGGTGTAAATTTAAATCAGGGGGCTGAATCAAATATATGCTTTTTGATGGCATTTCTTGCTGCTAAAAAGTTAGGGATTATTAAGTGAATTAAAAGTCGAGGATAAATTTACATCTATTGATTTATTCGATAATTATATAATAGGACAATAAATATGAATATAATTAGATCAGAGAAAAATCCAATAATAACACCAGAGGACGTAAAGCCATCAAGGCCTGATTTCAAGGTGGTTGGTGTTTTTAACTGTGGTGTTACCAGGTTCAATGGAGAAATATTACTTCTGATGAGAGTTGCTGAAATGCCAATTAATAACAACCCAAAAAAAGAACTTGTACCTATGATAGACCTGAAAACAGATAAAATTGTGGTAAAGGAATTTAACAAGGCTGATTCTTCAATAGATTTCTCGGACTCCAGATTTGTTAGGACACCTACCGACCAATACCTTACATCTATTTCCCATTTAAGGATCGCTAGGGGCAAAAATGGTATTGACTTTAAGATAGATAAAAAGCCAGCCATATTTCCTGAAAGCAAATATGAGAGATTTGGCATAGAAGATCCAAGGATAACCCAGATTAATGGAAGATACTATATAAATTATAGTGCAATATCCGATATAACCGGGGTTACTACCTGTCTAACCTCCACGACTGATTTTGTTACATTTACTAGACACGGTGTAATTTTTATGCCTGATAATAAGGACGTTGCAATTTTCCCTGAAAAGATAAAAGGTAGATATTATGCCTTGAATCGTCCCGTATCTGCCGAATATAGGGTAAGAAATATATGGATATCCGAGTCACCAGATCTTGTTTACTGGGGTAATCATCTGAAATTAATGAGCGCAAGAGAAAAATACTGGGACGACGGAAGTATAGGCTGCAGTGGTGTTCCATTCAAGATAGAAGAAGGTTGGATGGAAATATACCACGGATCGTCAAAGATTAACAGGTACTGTCTTGGGGCAGTACTATTGGATGCTAATGAACCCTGGAAGGTTATAGCGAGAAGCGAAAAACCAATAATTGAGCCTGAAATGGATTATGAATTACATGGTTTCTTTGGTAATGTGATTTTTAATTGTGGGAATTTATATGAAGAAGGTAAGGTAAAAATATACTATGGCGCGGCTGACACTTGTATTGCATACGCAGAGGTCAAATTGAAGGATATTCTTTATCAATTAAAATAGTTTAGAGGTAATAACAAAATGAAGATTGGAATAATCGCTGATACCCATGATAACTTACCTCAGATAAAAAAAGCGGTGGAAATTTTCAACCAAGAAAAAGTTGAACTGGTTCTGCATGCTGGTGATTTTGTCTCCCCCTTTACTTGCTTAGAATTTAAAAATTTAAACTGCCCTCTAAAAGGAGTCTTTGGGAATAATGATGGAGATAAAATTTACTTACAAGAAAAATTTAAAGGAATTGGAGAACTTTTTCCTGAACCATATCAGACGAACATAAACCATAAAAACATAATTATGCTGCACCTAGAAAAACTAATAGACGACCTTGCAGAGAGCCAAAAATATGAGGTAATCATTTATGGTCATACTCATCGTACCGATTTGCGTAAAATTGGAAAGACCCTTATCGTAAATCCAGGAGAATGCGGGGGCTGGCTTAGCGGAAAAAGCACTATTGCCTTGTTGGATCTGGAAAATTTAGAAGCAAAAATTATAAATCTAGCGTATAAAATGCAGTAATTATGTAATATGTAATTAGTAAAAGAGCGGTGCGAATAAATCCGCTCCCCAACTTTAATACTACTAATAGTTTAGTTTAATCGAATATTAAGTAGGGGCGTATTGCAATACGCCCCTACAATAACTGAAAACTGTAAACCAAGTAACTACTCAACTAACCTGACTAGCAGATCGGTAAACTGGTTAATTGGCCAACTAAATATTATTCTCTTGTACTCATCTCTTCTAATAAATTCAAAGTATTTTCTAATTTCTTTAATTCTTCTCCGTATTTTGCCCAATCACCTTCACGGGCAAATCCTTGAGCATTCTCAAAATACCCTGCTGCTTCTTGGACCAAATCTTTAAGATTTTTTTCTTCATCGGTTACTACGGCTTCTTTTTCTTTAAAAGTTCGAGCAAATAGCTTCTCTAAGGCCTCTTCCAGATTATTTCCCATCATTACATCAGAGCCATTGGAGACAATTACTTTCTTTAGTTCTGGTATTTGGCCTTTTTCAGCTCTCAAATATAATGGCTCAACATAAATAATTGATTTTTCTATAGGAATTATCAGTAGATTTCCCCTGATAACCGTGGAACCCTTCTGTCCCCACAAGGTCAGTTGCTGAGAAATCTCCGAATCCTGGTCAATTCGTGCCTCAATTTGCATCGGTCCATAAATAAGTTTTTCTTTAGGAAATTTATAGACGATTAAATTCCCATATTCCGGCTGATCATTTTTGGCGGCCAGCCAGGCAATCATATTATCCTTGGCAGAGGGAGTAAAAGGAGTCATCAGGATAAACTCTTCTCTCTGGTGCCCCGGAAGCTTAGTTACAATATAATAAGGTTCCACTTTAATTTCATTTTCGGCATAAATTTCATTAGGTATATTCCAATAATCTTCTTTATTATAAAATACATCTGCATCCAACATATGATAGGTGGAATAAAGTTCTGCTTGTATCTGGAAAAGATCTTTAGGATAACGAAGATGTTCCTTTAAATCATCGGGCATCTGGTCAAAATTTTTAAATAGTTGAGGAAAGATATTTTGATACACTTTAACTAAAGGATCTTTCTGATCTACTATATAAAAATTCATAGTACCATTATAAGCATCAATTATTACCTTAACAGAGTTTCTGATGTAATTTAAATATCCCTTAAAAGGAGTAGAATAGGGGTAATTATTAGATATAGTATAAGCATCTTGTATCCAGAACAGTTTTCCTTCTTTAGAAATCACTATATAAGGGTCGTTATCATAACTCAGAAAAGGAGCTACTTTTTTGACCCTCTCCTGAATATTACGATAGATCATAATTCGGCTCTCTGGAGTAAAATTGGTAGTGAGTAAAATCTGTAAATTAGAATATTTTATAGAAAACAGAATCCTTCTCCATAGAGATGAAACCGGCACACCACCATTACCGGTATAGGTGCTGTAGACATTCTCATCTCCTTTTGGATAATCAAATTCTTTAGCTTTAGTTTTAACCACCACATAACCTTTAGTTATCTCTCCATAATAAATTTCTGGTCTAGTAATAGTAATATTTACACTGGAGACCGGGGGAATATCTTTAATCAACAGTTCGGGAAGGCCTTCTCCGCTAATCTTATTAACCGGATTTACCACTACCCCGTAACCATGAGTATAAGTTAATACCTCATTTACCCAAGTCCTGGCCTTTTCTGGTATCTTATCTTTATCTAATTCCCGGGGAGAGATTATCACCTGTTGATAAGTTCCGTTAAAATAATAACGGTCTACATCTACACTATAAAAATCATAATATAGTCTGATAGCCTGAATTTGCTTTAAAGTCTGTTGTATAGGGCTCCAATCCCAGAGTCGGATATTTCCAATCGTCTCTTTGTTTTTCTCAATATCTTCGAAACTTATCTCTTCCTTTACCGGGAATTCCTCCTCTTTAATCTTATCTAAACCATATGCTATCCGGGTGGCCTCAATATTATTTAATATATAAGGTCTCTCCTTGGTGCTCTCATTAGGCAAGACTACCGCCCGATGTATAATCTCCGGATAGATTCCTCCTAACAAGATAGAGACACCAATCAAAACCGCCAATCCCAAAACTGGTATTTTCCAATTTTCTTTCCTTGCAGTTGCAAAAAATAGTGCTGCGCAAATCAAAGCTACAACCATTAAAACTCTCAAGGCTAAAAGATCGGCGTGGATTGCTGTATAACCCGCTCCAAAAATTACCCCTCGAGTAGAGTAGAGAATCTTAAAGGCATTTAACCAATACTGCCAGGACTTTAAAATTAATATTAAGCCGATAAGCAAAGACAGGTGTACCTTAACTGGAGTTTCAATAATAAGTTTTTTATATTCATATTTCACCGCTTTTTTAAGAATATAAATAGCACCTACTACAACAGTAATAATGGTAAGAGCAAAAGATAGCCAGTTCCTGACGAATTCCCAGAAAGGAAGACTGAACATATAAAATCCGATATCTCGATTAAAGACCGGGTCGGTTATTCCAAATGAAGTCCTATTTAAATAAATCAGAATCTTCTCCCAGTTGGCACCTTCGGAGAATCCCATAAAGAGCGCTACAAGCAGGGAAAACCAGAAAACGAGTCTTTTGTTTACCTTAATATTTTGCAGACTCTTATATAATTGAATCTCTGGTCTTTCAAACTCATCCTGGCTTATCTCCACCTGAAAATCAGGTGCAAAACGTCGGGCAAAAGAAAGATTTAAAAAAGACAATATAAAAAAGAAAGCTGCGAAAAATAGCATAACTACCCCTTTAGTGAGCAGAATTTTCCAAAAAACGGTAATATATTGCACTGATTTAAACCAAATCAGGTCAATATAAATTGAAGCAATCCCCATCACTACTATTAAGCCTAATAGGATTAAGCCAATAATTGTCCATTTTATATTTTTCGTTTTATTAGCCATCATTTACCTCCCCTTTATTAATTTATTTAAATTATAACACTCTCCATGCAAATATTCCAATAATCTTTAAAAGGTAAAAAAAAGTGCCAGGCACCTTTTTTTACCTTTATGACAAATTTAGTGCCTGGCACCTTTTTTTACCTTTTTTGTAAGTCCTTATAACTTAAAAGACCATAGAGCGATTCGGTACTTTTTACTGCTTTTACTATCGCCCGAGCCATAACTTCTGCTGCAATAGCCCCTACCACATTTGCTCCTCCTTCTACTTCGCCAGTAGCCATACAGAAGATAGTATCCCCGTCAAACATAGTGTGAGCAGGACTGATAGTTCGTGCATAGCCATCCTGAGCCATCATCGCTGCCTTGGTCGCACCGGCCTTGGTCAGCTTTGCATTGGTAGCTATTACTCCTATAGTAGTATTGGTTGGAAAACTACTCCCACTTCTTTGGGGAAAATTTTTTAAGAAGGACATAGTATTAGCGAATTCCTTTTTGTTTTCAGTTAAAACTCCGGCAATAATCTCTCCGCTTTCCGGATCAATCACATCTCCCAGGCAATTTACTGCCACTATGGCTCCTACTATCAATTCTTGAGACTTAAAACTGGCGGTGCCCAGACCGCTTTTCATACAGCGAAATCCCCCAAATATTTTTCCTACTGTAGCCCCAGTCCCAGCTCCTACATTGCCCTGTCTGACCTCCTCTTCACTCGCATTTAGACAAGCATCATATCCCATCCTGGCATCAGGTCTTATCCTATAATCACCTACCCCTAAGTCAAAGAGAACTGCTCCGGGGACGATAGGAACTTTAGTCAGCACCACATCAAGACCTATTCCCTTTTCTTCTAAATATTTCATTACCCCGGTAGCTCCGTCAAGTCCAAAGGCACTTCCTCCACTAAGATAGATGGCATGAGCTTTATCTACTAAATTAACTGGGTTAAGAAGATCTGTTTCCCGAGTTCCAGGAGCTCCTCCCCGTATATCAACTCCGGCTGTTGCGCCTTTCTCACATATAACTACAGTACATCCAGTTCCAGCTTTTAGATTTTGGCTGTGCCCTACCTTTATCCCCGGTACATCTATAATGGCATCCTGTAAAACTTTTGTATTTTCCTTATTTTCCATCTCTGGTGCTCCTTATCTTTTAGATTATTTTATCTGAAGTTTTATCTAATTTCCTTAACTATCTTCTGAAATACCTTTAAAAATTTTTCATTTAATGATTTATCAAACTCTTCTAACCATCTTACAATATATTTGGTATCGTAATCTGAATTTTTTAAAATAATTGATCTTACATCTTCAATATCTCTCGCTCTGCCAGCAATTATCTTATGAATAACCACATCTTCAAGGGAGGCGAACTTAACTACAGTATTGCCAAATTTTATATCAGGTGCTCTTTTAATCGCTTGTTTTTCATACCGAGAAAAAGAAAAAATAAAATCAACCCGGATGCCTGTTTTCTCATCAATTGCCAGTAATACCATGGTTTTTTGGACAAAACCTTCGTTAACAAGAGCTTTTAGATTAAGCTTCTGAATAATACTATTAATATCTTTTAGTCCGTCAATCCCTATACCCAAAGTGATATCAATATCTTTGGTTAGTCTTGGTTCTCCATAGAGAAGAACCGCCTGACCCCCTATAACCATATAAGGAATATTATGAGTATTTAATTCATTGGCTATTTTTTTAAGAAGTTTTTTGAACATAGTTCACCACCATAGCAATTTTTGCATCAATACCCCATCCATTAAGTGGATCTTTCATAGGGATTACCCCTAAGGCTCGTGCTTCCTTATACATTGCATCCATTATCTGAAAGTTTTTTATTAAATTTACTTTCTCTTTTTTTATCAGTTCTTCTTCAAACTTTTGTACTATTTTACTATTTTTTATCATTTTGGTATCCTCATCGTTTCTTTATAGTTTAATTTACTCAAAAATTAATAATGAGTGTTCCTTTTATCAGCTAATAATATTAGCCTCAATCTAATCTTTTGCTTAAAACTTAGTAATAAAAATTATTTGGTTTGAAATATTTAAATTAATCTAATAGCAAACTCAGGACATACTGGGTTACAATACCCACACAAAATGCATAACTTATGATCCACCACTGCTTTTCCATTTTCTAAAGACAAGGCATTATTAGGACAAGTTTTAACACAGGTGCCACAACCTTTACAAAAAGTGGAAATAAATAATCTCTTGCTGGGTTTGATTTTTTGAGTGAATAACCCTTTAGGAATTTCTTCATCATTAAATATTTTTAAGTTTAGTTCCAATTCTTCCGAACTAACCATACCGACCGCCAGGGAACTGATGCCTTTAATATTTCTTACAAAATTAAAAGCCTCTTCTAATTGATTAATTAAATGTCCTCCGCCTAAGGCCTTCATAGCATATAGGCCTTTTCCTGCCTTATGCGCCTCTGATATTGCTTTAATCATATCAATAACACTACCGCCTACAATACCAATACCAATTTTGTTAATGATAGGAAATATAATATCGATTTCTTTAATTTCTGCGGCTCGTCTAACTACTTCTACTGCATGAGTTGAAATTCCGATGGCCCGAAGAACTCCCTTTGCTTTATAATCCTGTAAACATTGTAATGCCCCTGCTCTTTCTTCGAAGACTGAAGGGGTAACTCTGGCGGCATGTAAAAGAAAAATGTCTATATAGGTCCGACCTAAAAACGCCAAGGCATCTTTTATACTTTGTTCCATTTCTTGGTATGTTTTGGCACCAGATTTAGTAGCAATAATCACTTCCTCATTATAGCCTTCCAAAGCTTTCTTAATATAGGGATAAGTTTTATAACCTTCTGCGGTATCAATGAAATTAATACCCTTTTCCAGGGCAGTACGAATAAGTTTTGCTCCCTTTTCTACAGAAATATTTGCCTGTAAAGGCCCTATAGGTAAGGCACCAAAACACAACTCAGTTACCATAATTCCTGTTTTTCCTAAAGAATATTTTTTCATATTTTTAAATCCCCTTCTTTTAAAGTTAAATAAAAAGTAAACTTTTGATGGTAATAGGAAGATAATTTTTATCTCGATTTTTTATCATACAATTCCTTTGCCCTTTGGGCAATATGTTCTGCCGTTAGACCAAACACTTTGGTCAACTCCCAGGGTTCTCCAGATTCACCAAACCTATCCTCTACTCCGATCATATCCATTAACAGAGGGGTAGAATATTTTTTATTCTGGGCTATCACTCCGGCGATGATATTTCCAAAACCACCTACCTGATGTTCTTCGATGCTAATTATCAGATTAGTATCTTCGGCTGCTTTTAGGATAGCTTTCTTATCGATTGGTTTTAGAGTGTGAATATTTAAGATTCGACTTTCCAGATTATATTCTTCTTTTAAGATATAAGCTGCCCGCATCGCCTCAGCGACCATTGGTCCACAGGCAATCAGGGCGAGATCTTCTCTTTCTGAGGTATAATCAGGAGAGAGTTTAGTCTGGAAGGCCTCCATAAAGTTTTTCTTTTCGCTTCGGTATCTTATTACATTAGCCAGACCAAATTGATAGGGAGTATCGGAAGTAGTGACTAGGGGAGTAGCCTCCCGGGCATATCGGACCACAGCTGGCCCGTGGATAGAAGCTATGGCCTGGGTAGCTTTTTCGGTCTCTATGGCATCACAAGGGATAGCCAGGTGCATATTGGGAAGATAATAGAGGTTGCTAATATCTTCTAAAGCCTGATGGGTAGCTCCATCTTCTCCTACTGAGATGCCGGCATGGGCATCGGCTATTTTTACATTATAGTTATTGTAACAGACGGTAGTGCGAAGCTGATCCCAATTTCTGCCGGTAACAAAGACTCCGTAAGAACCAATAAAGGGGATCTTCCCTTCTTTAGCCAGACCGGAGGCTACCAGAGTCATGTTGGCCTCGGCAATCCCTATTTCGAAAAATCGGTTCTTTCTCTCCGGATGGGAAGCATAGAATTTATCCATCCGGATAGATGCGGTTATATCTGCCCCTAAGGCTACTACCTTCTTATCTTTACCTAATTCTTCTATCGCCCGACCAAAACCATTACGGGTAGGCTCCATCTGGACCTGCATCAAAGAGTTCGCATTCCACCAGTAAGGACGAGAAAATTTAGGCAGGGAGGCTTCTACCTTTTGGTCTATTTCTTTTTGGTAATCAGAGGCTATCTTGAAGAGGTGGTCTACTTTTTCTGGGTTAAATTGGGGATCTCCAATATCTTCTAGGGCTCGATCTAAGGACTCTTTACCGGATCTGCCGTCTTTGGGGGCTAGACCATGATAAGCTACTACTCCTTCCGCAAAAGAGACCCCTTTACCTTTTAGGGTATGGGCAATAAGGACGGTGGGTTGACCTTTTATCTTTTCTACCTCATCTAAAGCGGAGAGTATCTGAGACATATTATGGCCATCAATCTCTATGGTATGCCAGCCAAAGGCCTGCCATTTAGCCAGGAGAGGTTCTAAGCACATTACTTCTTTGGTAGGACCATCTATCTGTAAATCATTTCTATCCACAATAGCGGTAAGGTTATCTAATTGATAATGGGAGGCGCACATCATAGCCTCCCAGACCGAACCTTCATCCAGCTCTCCATCTCCCAAGATAGTATAAACCCGATAGTCTTTCTGCTCTAATTGGGCATTTAAGGCACAGCCGATGGCTACTCCTAAACCCTGGCCTAAGGAGCCAGCAGAAAGCTCAATGCCGGGTAGTTTTAATCGATTAGGGTGGCCCTCAAACCCGGACCATAGTTTTCTTAGCTTTACAGTCTCTTCTTTCGGGAAGTAGCCGGCTTCGGCAAGGGCTATATAAAGGGCGGGGGCCTTATGGCCAACTGACCAGAAGACTCTATCTCTTTCTTCCCAGGTCGGATTAGCAGGGTCGTGTTTTATCTTCTTCAGGTATAATGCGGCAGTAATATCCATAATGGATAAAGTCCCTCCGGTATGGCCGGAGCCAGCTGCCGTAATGGCTATCATATTATAAGCTCTCATTTCTTGGGCTTTTTCTATTAATTCCTCAATTGTATAATCTCTTCTTATTTTTCCGGTCTTAGAATCTAGAATAGACATTGGATTTCTCTCCTTTTATATAAACCA
>PFIP01000056.1 GCA_002782675.1 Candidatus Infernicultor aquiphilus | reverse complement strand
GGAATACTAAGGTAGGGGTCGGATTTATCCGACCCGCTTATTTACGGGTTCGATAAATCGAACCCCTACAACATAATTATAATTAATCTTATTTCCAACGCGATACACAATACGAGACGAAGTCTGTTGAAAATATTTTTGGCTTTTTAGGAAATAACCACTATATTAATTATTTAGAATAACTTTTTTCTCTGTTCACTCTTAATTCCAGATAAACTAATTATACCTATCAATATTAAACCAAAACCTATAAGATGATTTATAGTAGGAATTTCTTTTAATATAAACCAGGCTAATATAATAGAAAAAACCGGATATACACAAACCAGAGTAGTAGCTTTGGATAAATTTATCCTCTTTATAGCTTCATACCATACCAAATACTGTAAAGCAAAACCTACCATCCCCTGAAAAAATATAACCATTAATATTTTAGGTTCACCTAATTTATTAAACTGATTAACCCCCCAGAGATAATTGAGAATAAATAATAATATTCCGCCATATAAAGTCCTTACCGTAGCTATGATCAAAGGGGTAATAGCTTGGTGGTTAGCCATTAATTTTTTACTTTGAAAATGGGTTATCTGCCAGCACAAGGGAGTAAATAAAACTAACCCATCCCCCCAATTTACCTTAAAACTCCCCTGATATAATACAGTTAAGGTTCCTAAAATAATCACGAAAGTAAAGATTATCTGTTTTAAACCAATTATCTCCTTTAAAAAGATATATCCTATAAAAAGGGCATATAATGGTTCAATCTGTAATAAAATAGCAGAATTAATTCCACTGGTTAAGGTAACTCCGTAGAAAAAAAGGAGATTAGAAAGAGTAATTCCAAAAAATCCAATTATTAAAAAATAAAATAGATATTTTCCATCTAATAATATTTTCCAGTTCCCTTTAATAAGAGTTACCATAAAGAGGCAACCACCGGCTATCAAGCTAGTAACTGTGGCAAAAAACAAAGGGTGAATTATGCCAGTTCCATATTTAACCACAATCGGTAAAGACCCGGCTAAAAAAATAGTAATAATAGTAAAGATTATTCCTTCTTTTTCCTTCTTTTCCAATATGTCTACTCCGATTAATACTATTATATTTCTCCTGGGGAAATTTTCCCTAGCTCTTTTCCATCTAAATCTATTTTAATTGCCCCAAATTTTACACTGAAAACTGTAGATACATCTTTTAGGGGAGTATAAATGGTAAAAATTTTTCTTTTAAAATCAAACTCTTGGATAATACCTAAACTTACCACAAATCCCCGTCGATCATCAAGAGAAACTAATAAATTTTTAAATTTATCTTCTTCGGTAATAATTACTTCTTCGGCATTAAATTTTTTCTTAATCTGGAAGAATCCGCTAAATTTATCTAGCAATTTTTCTTTAGTAATTATAAATATCCCTTCTGATATCTTCTCTCCATAAATTACCTCAGTCATTAAAGTTTTCTCTAAAAATGAGAGGTCTTCCTCATCCAAAGCAATCCCAGAATAGTAATAGCTTCCCCTAATATTCAAATGGTCTAAATCAATTTTTAAAGAAGAAGCCTGTTTAAAATATTCCCTGTATTTTTCTTCTCTTGCCTCTCGACGTTGAAAATAAGTCTTCCTTCTTACTTCTGTACAGGGAGACAAACGGTGAATAAAAACATCTTCATTTAGAACAAAAAATTTTAAGATGTGTTCCAATTCATCCTTTCTTTGCAAAGCAATAATATGGCAAGGAGAAACTATATCAATCATATTTTCTTTTAGAGTTCGCCCAAGAGCCCCTTTTACCAACCCCGTAGTATCTACGATTATTATTTCTGCCTCTCTTTTCTTCCCTTCATCAATTAACTTCTTAGTTCCACAAACAGTAGGTAAAAAATAGTCCAGAGGTGAAGTTGATCCTAAAAAATACAAAATATCTGCTGAGACTTCTCCTAAACTCTTTATTGGCTTATTAATTACTACCATCCCCATAGTAGTAGGAGGCCCTAAATCAGATTGCCCCATATCTACATCGACAATCCCAACTTTCCTTCCATGCTTAGCCCAAAAATTGGCAAATAATAAGCTACAGATACTTTTACCAGTATCTGTAGCTCCCAACACTAATACCACTCCCCTACCTTTTAAAATTTGATTAGCTATTTCAAGCCAATCACCGGGTATAAAATATTCTTCTATTAAATCTTGCTGTTTCATCTTCCACCTCATTTTATTACGGCAAGTCGATGAATCAACCCCCCACTTCTCGTTTTGTCATTGCGAGGAGTTTAACGACGAAGCAATCTCAACGGTATAGAGATTGCCACGCTCCCTGCGGTCGCTCGCAATGACTTTGTAAGTGATATAATCCGTTTTTTAATTATTTAAAATTATATCTATATTCTATATTTCTTACAAAACTCCTGCTATTTTATAAAAATTATGTTATAATAATAATGCAAATAAGAATTTCTCTTCATCATCACAACCCTCTCCCGAAAGAGAAAAGGAAAGATGAATATGAAAATAAAGATAATCTTCTTCTTTCTAATTTTAATATTTATTTTTTCTTGCCCGTTGAAAGAAAATTATACTAATCCTAAGCCATCTATATATCTTCTTCAATTAAATGGAATGATAAATCCTATCACCTCTCAATATGTAGTTGGAGGAATTGAAGATGCCGAGAAAGAAGAGGCAGAATGTTTAATCTTACAATTAGATACGCCAGGGGGACTGGACACCTCAATGAGAGATATTATAAAAAAGATGTTAAATTCCACTATCCCCATAATAGTCTATGTCTCTCCTCCAGGTGGTAGAGCAGCCTCAGCAGGAGTATTCATTACCTTAGCCAGTAATATTGCTGCTATGGCTCCCGGTACTAATATTGGGGCTGCCCATCCAGTAGCTATAAGTGAGGAAAAGATCGATGAGGAAATGAAAGCTAAGATGGTAAATGATGCTGCAGCATACATTAAGACTATTGCTGAGAAGAGGGGAAGAAATGCCCAGTGGGCGGAAAAAGCAGTAAGAGAAAGTGTATCAATTACCGAACAAGAAGCTATCGAACAAGGAGTGATAGAATTCATTGCCAAAGATGTAAATGAATTAATAAAAATTATTAATGGAGTAAGAGTAAACACCGCAAGTGGGACCAGAGTACTTAAGACCGAAGACACAGAAATAATCCCGGTGAAAATGAGTTCTAAAGATTTATTCCTCCATTCCTTAACCAATCCCAATATAGCTTACATCTTATTATTCTTAGGAATTTACGGCATCCTGGGTGAATTCAGTCATCCCGGTTCTTTCTTCCCGGGAATTGTAGGAGGAATATCTCTTATCTTAGCCTTTGTAGCCTTCCAGAGTATACCTATTAATTATGGAGGTCTCCTTCTAATAATATTCGGTATTGTACTCTTTATTATAGAAATATATACTCCTACCTTTGGAGTTCTTACTGCAGGGGGAGTTACCTCCCTTATTTTAGGTTCTTTTATGTTATCCAAATCTACTGCTCCTTTTTTTAGAATTTCATTAGGATTAATTATAGCGATGTCTTTATCCACTGCAGCTTTCTTTATCTTCGCTTTAAGTAAAGGGATTAGGATTCAATGGAAAAAGCCGGTTACCGGAAGAGAAGGTCTTATCGGAAAAGTGGGGATTACTAAAACCGTCCTTGATCCGGAAGGCACCATCTTTGTTTATGGAGAAAGATGGCAGGCTTCTACTGAAGGTGAAATAATTAAGGAAGGAGAAGAAGTGGAAGTATTAGAAGTAAGGGGCCTTCAGCTTATAGTCAAAAAATGTATTCGAAAGGAGTAAATTGAAATGAATATAATTGCTAATCTACAAATGTATTTAGGAATTTTAATAATAGTCATTATTATCTTGTCTCAGGCTATTAAAATATTGCGAGAATATGAAAGGGGAGTAATCTTCAGATTGGGAAGATTGGTTGGAGCTAAAGGTCCAGGAATAATTTTTCTTATCCCCATAGTAGACAAAATGGTAAGGGTAAGCCTCCGGATTATTACTATGGATGTACCGGTCCAGGAGATAATCACCAAAGATACTGTCCCGGCAAAAGTAAATGCGGTAATTTTCTTTAGGGTAGTCAACCCGGAAAATGCAGTGGTAGAAGTAGAAAATTTTGTCTCTGCTACCTCCCAAATTGCCCAGACTACTCTACGCAGTGTATTAGGGCAGATGGAATTAGATGAATTATTATCACAGAGAGAAAAAATAAATCAGACCCTGCAAAAAATTGTGGATGAACACACCGGACCCTGGGGAATTAAGGTAACTGCAGTAGAGACAAAAGAGATTGAATTACCCGAGGGCATGAAAAGGGCTATGGCTAAACAGGCTGAGGCTGAAAGAGAAAGAAGAGCAAAGATAATTCATGCCGAAGGGGAATACCAAGCCTCAGAAAAATTAGTCAAAGCTGCAGAAAAAATTCAAGAACAACCTACTGCTTTACAACTTAGATACTTACAGACTTTAACCGAAATATCAGTTGATAAAAATTCAACTATTCTATTTCCCTTGCCTATCGATTTAATTAAACCTTTTCTGGAAAATTTTTCCTCAAAAGAAAGTAAAAAGAAAATAAATAAAGGTCATTCCTAAGGAAACAGGAATGACCTTATCTATACAATAATAATTTAATTTAATCGGTAACTTTATATACTTCATCACCATGACGAACTCTATCTTTTGCTTTAATTCCTACTCCTTCGCCAGGTTTAGCAGAATCTACCGATTGGTGTTCAATCTGCATGGAATTTATTTTCTGTACAAAATCAGTAGTACGTCCTAAAAAATGAATAGTATCTCCTACATGTAATTCTTCATTCTCTATTTCCAATGCAGCAACTCCTATTTTAGCAAAATAATCAGTTACTTTTCCAATCTTTACTTCAGCCATTTTTTCTACCCTCCTTTATTTTTTAAATTTTTAATAAGCTCGGGCAAAATAAACTACAGTAGAAGATTCTTTTCCACAACAAATACATTTTCCCGAAGCTTCTTCTTGTTCAAAGGGAATGCATCTAATGCTTGCTTTAGTCTCTTCTTTTATCTTATCCTCACAATCTTTATTTCCACACCAATAAGTCTTGATTAGACCTCTCTTTTTTTCCATAATTTCTTTGAATTTATTATAATCTGAGACTTCTCGAATATTTTTCTGTAAAAAACTCTTTGCTTTATTAAAAAGATTTTCCTGAATATTATTCAATAATTTTTCTACTGTCTCTACTAATTTTTCTTCTTTTACTGCCATCTTTTCCCCGGTGTCCCTTCTCACCATCATTACCTGACTCTTAGCCAAATCTTTAGGCCCAATCTCCAACCTTAAAGGAACCCCTTTCATCTCCCATTCATTAAATTTCCAACCCGGGGTATATTCATCTCGACTATCAATTTCTACTCTAAAATCTTTCTTTAAAATGGTAATGATGTCTTCAGCTTTATTTCTAACTTCTTTCTTGGTCTTATCAAACATAATAGGTATTATAATTACTTGAACCGGTGCAACTTTGGGAGGTAAATTCAAACCCCGATCATCACCATGGACCATAACCAAAGCTCCGATCAATCGGGTAGTCGTCCCCCAGGAGGTCTGCCAGACATATTTTTCTTGCTGGTCTTCATCTAAATATTTAATATTAAAAGCTTTAGCAAAATTTTGTCCCAGGTTATGAGAGGTCCCCGCCTGCAGCACTTTACCATCAGTCATCAGGGCCTCCAAAGTATAAGTGTGTAAAGCACCGGCAAATTTTTCTTTTTCTGTTTTTCTCCCAACAATTACCGGAATAGCCAGATCATTTTCAATATAATCCCGATAAACCTGATTCAATATCTTTAAGGTTTCTTCTTCTGCCTCCTGTTCGTTCTTATGAGCAGTATGACCTTCCTGCCAAAGAAACTCAGTAGTCCTTAAAAACAGACGGGTTACTTTTTCCCAACGGACAATATTTACCCACTGATTTATAAGGATAGGAAGATCTCTCCAGGATCTGACCCATTTAGAATATAGACTACAGATTATCGCCTCAGAAGTAGGACGAATCGCTAATCTCTCTTCTAATTTTTGGCTTCCTCCCTCCGTAACCCAGGCTACCTCAGGGGCAAAACCTTCCACGTGTTCTGCCTCTTTCTTTAACAAGCTCTCGGGAATAAACAATGGGAAATAAGCATTCTTATGCCCGGTTTCTTTGATCCTTCTATCTAACCCCGCTTGCATATTCTCCCACAAACCATATCCATATGGTCTAATAACCATACAACCTTTTATGGTAGTATAATCAGCTAACTCGGTTTTTCTTACTACATCTACATACCATTGTGAAAAGTCCTTCTCTTTTGAGGTAATTTCTTTAACAAATTCTATATCTTTCTCCACTGATATGATACTCCTCCTCTATTGGCTACATTTATTATTACCTTGATATAAATTGATTTATTAAAGATTTTACCATATTTTAATATGCTTGTCTAAAGATTTTATTCGTATCAAATTAAAAAGGGCAGACACAAGGTCTGCCCCTACTATTTTTAATACTCGAATTTAAATGCACCAAAGGACTATCCCCTGTCGTTATCTTTAAACTTTTACTAATTCGCCTTCGGTCTTGGCTACCACTACTGCGCAGGCAGCATCTCCAGTTACATTACAGGAGGTTCGGGCCATATCTAATATTCGATCAATTCCAGCAATTAAGGCTACTCCTTCCAGAGGTAAACCCACAGAGGTAAGAACCATAGTCAACATAACCAAACCTGCCCCTGGTACACCAGCGGTACCGATTGAGGCCAAAAGGGCGGTTAGAAGTACGGTTAATTGTCCTCCCAAGCCAAGATGTATGCCATAAGCCTGGGCTACAAATAAAGCACATATACCCTGATACATGGCTGTTCCATCCATATTAACCGTCGCCCCCAAGGGCATAACAAAACTGGAAATAGTGGGCGAAACTCCTAAATTTTCCTGAACGTTCCGCATAGAAACCGGAAGGGTCGCTGAACTACTACAAGTGGTGAAAGCTAACAGTGCTGCTTCACTAAACCCTTTGAAAAATTTCCCAGGGCTCATTTTACCAATGATAGAAACCATCCCAGAATATACTACTACTTCATGTATTATAATACCCAAATAAACAGCAAAAATTAATTTAGCAAAAGGTATTAAAACAGCTAAACCATAAGAACCAACTGTAACCGCAATCAGGGCAAATACGCCGTAAGGGGCAAATCCCATTACTGTGCCCGTGAGTTTGTACATAGTCTCCGCAAATCCTTCAAAAAACTTTAGAACTGCAGCTCCTTTTTCGCCTGCTTTGGTCATAGCAACACCAAAGAAGAGAGCAAAGACTATTACCTGGAGCACTATACCATCGGCCATTGCTCCAATTGGATTGGTCGGAATCAGGTTTATTATAGTGTCAACCAGGGAAGGAGTTTTGGCTGCCTCCTTAGCAGCTCCCTCTAATACTAAATTCATACCAGCGCCGGGTTGAATTATATTTCCCACCAATAAGCCGATAACTATAGCAATAGCAGTGGTTATTAAATAATACATTATAGTCTTACCAGCTACTCTTCCTAATTTTTTAGGTTCAGCAATACTGGCTACTCCTACTACCAAAGTAGAGAAGATTAATGGGATAATAAGCATTTTCAATAAATTAAGGAAAATAGTACCCACTGGCTTTATCCATACTATACCCGGTCCCCATATTGCTCCTAAAATTGCTCCTAAAACAAAACCGATTAAAATTTTTTGAAAAAGTTTCATTTTTCATTTCCTCCCTGAAAAAAATAATAAAATAACCAAATAAATTTCACCAATCTTGCCTATTCTTTTCTTTTAGATCATCACCTCGCTTTCTGAACAGCTATTCTGGCTAAAATTTGGGTTGGGTCTATTAGTGGGACTGAGACATCTCCCTCTTTTAAGATCAGGGGAATCTCGGTACAGCCAGCAATTATTGCTTCTGCTCCTTTATCGATCAATTTTTGGGCGATTTTCAAAATATTTTTCTTTACCCTCTTAGATAAATTTCCTGCTTTAATCGTATAGATTACCTTCATAATTTCTTCTTTATCCTTCTCCTCGGGAGAGATAACCTCAATATTAAATTTTTTAAAGTGTTGATGATATATTTCCGACTTATAGACACCTATAGAAGCTAAAAGCCCTACCTTTTTTATTTGAGGAATTCTTTTTTTAGTTTCTTTAGTAGTCTCTTCTATCATATTTAGTACTGGTATGTTAACACTTTCTTGAATTGAGGAAAGGAAATAATGGGCAGTATTGCAGGGGATAACTATAAAATCGGCTCCAGCTTTTTCTAAATTTTGAGCTGTCTCTTGTAAAGCTAGAAGAGGGTCTTCTCCTTTTCCTAAGATAGCGGCAGTCCGATCCGGTATCTTAGGATTATTATCAATAATTATTCTTAAATGTTCCTGGTCTTTTTCTGCCGGAGTAAATTTAATTATCTTATAAAATAAGTCAATGGTGGCCTCCGGCCCCATTCCACCTAAAATTCCGATAATCTTTTCTGGCATTTCTAATTTTTTACTTCCCTTTTACCAGATTATGATTGTCCCCCAAAAAGTAAACAAACCTGTCCTCGACCTGATCGGGGAATACTAAGGTAGGGGTCGGATTTATCCGACCCGCTTATTTACGGGTTCGATAAATCGAACCCCTACAACATAATTATAACTAATCTTATTTCCAACGCGATACGCGATAGGCAATACGAGACGAAGTCTGTTGAAAATATTTTTGGCTTTTTGGGAATAACCATATTATACTACATAAATATAATAAAATCCTTCTTTTTTATAAAAGTTTTTTCATTCTTTAGTTTTTATAAATTTATAAAAGCTTTCTTTTTTACCTTTCTTAATATAAAATAAATAAAAATATGAGAGGAATTATCTACCCTACTATAACAAAGTAGTAAAGTTCCTGACCTTTACCAAACTATTTGTGATATAATAAATTTAATTGATTCCTCCTTTCTAAAATTTAATTAAGGTAGGGTGTCCT
>PFIP01000132.1 GCA_002782675.1 Candidatus Infernicultor aquiphilus | reverse complement strand
AGCCCGAAATACCGGGTCGGATAAATCCGACCCCTACATTACCATTCCCCGATCAGGTCGAGGACAGGTTTGTTTACTTTTTGGGTTACAACCAAAATATAATACTTTTAAGAGTCAAATTTTTAAAAAATTTATAGCCAGAGGGATTCTCCCCCTGAAACCTCCTGATTAATATATCGTTTGCTATTATGATTTTTTGGTTATTATTATTTGTAGGGGCTCGATTCATCGAGCCCGAAATACCGGGTCGGATAAATCCGCCCCCTACATTACCATTCCCCGATCAGGTCGAGGACAGGTTTGTTTACTTTTTGGGTTACAACCATAATATAATTATTTATTATTTTTGTCAAAATTATCGCAAACAAATTATAAAACCCCGCTATGTCGTGTGCTTTAGGTTTTGATACCTGTCCTCAGACAAGTGGGCATCTACCTAAATGCTTTATGTTTCCGCGTTAACCAAATTAGAAAACGTTAGATATTTGTCTCCATTCCAAGGAAAGGAGACCTACCTTAGGCTTACATGCAACATTTAGAGATCGATCCCTTTTTTTTAAAGTGTTGGCTCAAAACTTCATTAGTCATCACGGGCACAGCAGGGTAATTATTCATTTTATTTATTCTTATAATAGCACAACTTATTATATCTTTCAATACCTCTTTTATTCGTATCGTGTGTCGCTTATTATAGCGTATAGCAAGTAGCGTTTAGTGTATAGAGAATACAGTAATTAGTAATGTGTAATAAGTAATAAGTAGAGATAAAGTATAGTAAAATAGCGAAAAACTAAAATTGAAAAACTAAAAAATATTATTCAAAATTTAAAACTTTTTCGTGTAGTATATAATTTTGTAACGGGCTCGATGAATCGAGCCCCTACCTCCCAAATGCTCATTAAAAGTTATTTTATGGTAAATCTAATTTTATATGCAGCTCTTTTAGTTGTTTATTCTCTACTTCTGATGGTGCATCAGTTAAAGGACAGGTAGCTTTTTGGGTCTTGGGAAAGGCTATTACCTCTCTTATTGAATGAGCTCCAGTTAATAGCATCACCATTCTATCTAAACCAAAAGCAATTCCCCCATGAGGTGGTGCTCCATACTTTAAGGCTTGCAATAAAAATCCAAATTTTTGCTCAGCTATTTTATCATCTATTCCTAATAGTTTAAAAATTTTCTTTTGAAGATCATTATTATGTATCCTGATACTACCTCCGCCAACTTCATTTCCATTAAGTACTAAATCATAGGCTTTTGAACGTACTTTTAAAGGATCACTACCCAATAAATCAAGATCTTCGTTAAGAGGTGCGGTAAAAGGATGATGAACTGAATCATATCTTTTTTCTTCCAGATTATATTTTAATAAGGGGAAATCGGTAACCCAAAGAAAATTAAACTCTTTCTGGTCTTGATTAATAAGATTTAAATCATTAGCTAAGTTTATTCTTAAATTTCCTAATGCTTCATACACTACTTTCTCCTGATCAGCAATAATTAGAATAATTTCACCTGGTTTAGCATTAGTTTTAATTTTTATATTTTCTATTTCTTCAAGTGAAAGAAATTTTGCTATAGAAGATTGAAAATCTTTTCCTTCTTTAAATTTTATATAAGCTAAACCTTTTGCTCCAAATGAAGAAATGAATAATTGCCAATCGTCGAGTTTTTTTCGGGAAAATTCTTTATCTCCTTCTATTTTTATGGCACCTATTTTCCCCTTATTCTTAATTACATCTTGAAATATTCTAAAAGAACTGTCTTGAAATATTTCACTCAAGTCTATTATTTCCATACCAAATCTTAAATCTGGCTTATCTGTCCCATATTTGGATATCGCTTCCTGGTAATCTATCTTCAAAAAGGGAGTTTTTATTTTAATATTAAGTATTCTTTTAAATAAATGAACGAACATTTCTTCAATTAAGTTGAATATTTCTTCTCTATCGATGAAGGACATTTCCATATCAAGTTGAGTAAATTCAGGTGCTCGATCAGCTCTTAAGTCTTCATCCCGAAAACATCGCACTATCTGATAATATCTTTCAAACCCGGCTATCATTAATAATTGTTTAAATAATTGGGGTGACTGTGGAAGAGCATAAAATTTCCCTGGATTAACCCTGCTGGGAACTATATAATCTCTTGCCCCTTCTGGTGTACTTTTAGTTAAAAATGGAGTCTCTATATCTAAAAAACCTTTATTATTTAAATAATTCCTGATTTCCATACAAGTTTGGTGGCGTAAATTCATATTGATTTGCATTTTAGGCCTTCTTAAATCCAGATAACGATACTTTAATCTTAGATTATCGTTTATTTCTAATTTATCATCAATATTAAAGGGCAGAGCTTCAGAAAGGTTTAGTATTTTTATCTGTTTAGCCTTAACTTCGATTTCTCCAGTAGGTATATTGGGATTTTCTGAGCCCGCTAAACGAGTAACAACTATCCCCTCTATAGCGATGACATACTCATTTTTAATATAGTGGGCTTTCTGGTGAGCTTCAGCAGAGTCTTCTGGATCAAATACAATTTGAGTTATTCCACTACGATCCCTTAAATCAATAAAAATTAATCCTCCATGATCTCTTCTACTTTGAACCCAGCCCATTAAGATTGTACTTTTTCCAATATCTTCTTTTCGGAGCTCCCCACAGGAGTTAGTCCTTTTCCAAGAACCCATAGGTTCTATAATTTTATTTACCTTTGTCATTTAATTTTATCTATACTCCTTTATAAAATTCGTACTGCGTAGTGCGTACTGCGTATAGTGTTGGGGGCGGATTTATCCGCCCCGTATTGTTTTTATAATTTTTTTATCGGGTTTGATGAATCAAACCCCTACAATTCATAAACTGTGTGGTATCTTTGGTTATTTTCTTAGCCCTTGTAGGGGCGTATTGCCTGTCTGCGTGCGGACACGCACAGGCAGGCAATACGCCCCTACTTCTATTCGCTATCCTTCTTTACTATATACTATATACGAGATACTATTATTACGGATAAATCTTATTCAACATACGGGGGAAGGGAATTGTTTCTCGGACATGATCTAAGCCACATATCCAGGCAATAGTTCTTTCAATTCCCAAACCAAATCCTGAATGAGGAACTGATCCATATCTTCTTAAATCTAAATACCACTCATAATTTTCTCGGGGTAAATTATGTTCTTTAATCTGATTAGCTAATAAATTATAATCTTCGATCCTTTGACCGCCTCCTATAATTTCTCCATATCCTTCAGGAGCTAATAGATCTGCACATAAGGCAACCTCTGGTCTTTGAGGGTCAGGCTTCATATAAAAGGCTTTACATTTTATGGGATAGCGATGGATAAAGATCGGTTTTTCGTACTTTTGAGATAAAATAGTCTCATCTTCTCCTCCAAAATCATCTCCCCATTCAATTTTAGAACCATCCTTTTTTAAAATTTCTATAGCTTCATCATAAGATATCCTGGGAAAAGGAACTTTAATAATTTCTAATTTCGATGAATCTCTTTCTAATAAATCCAATTCCATCTTCTTATTTTCTAATACTTGTTTAACTACATAAGTTACTATGTTTTCTTGAATTTTATTGTTTTCTTCCAGGTCAACATAAGCTGCTTCTGGTTCTACCATCCAGAATTCCATTAAATGTCTCCTGGTTTTAGACTTCTCCGCCCGAAAGGTAGGTCCAAAACAATATACTTTTCCGAAAGCCATAGCTGACGCTTCGTTGTATAACTGGCCACTTTGGGTGAGATAGGCTTTTTCTCCAAAATAATCAGTTTCAAATAAAGTAGTAGTTCCTTCACAGGCTGCTGGAGTAAGTATAGGAGAATCTATCAAAATAAATCCATTTTGATCTAAAAAATTACGGATAGATTTAATTATTTCGGCTCTTATCCTTAAAATGGCATTCTGTCGGGGAGATCTTAACCATAGATGGCGATAATCCATTAAAAATCCTACTCCATGCTCTTTTAAAGAAATAGGATAATTTTCTTCTGCCATGCTTATAATTTCAACATTCTTTATTAAAATTTCATACCCTGAAGAAGCCCTTTTTTCTTCTCTAACTAAACCGGTTATTTTTATTGATGATTCATAATTAATAGTATCAATTTTATTAAATAATTCTTCTTTTATTTCGCTCTTAAGGAGAGTAGCTTGAATAAATCCGGTCCCATCTCTGATAATTAAAAATTTTATGCTCCCACTGGAACGTTTATTATAAAGCCATCCTTTTATCTCTACTTCTTTGCCCTCATAATTTTTAATATCGCTTATTCTTATAATTTCCATGTATCTCCTCTATGGGGTCAGGTCTCAACATTTGACATAACTTGCTCCCGAATAATGTAGTCAAAAAGTTATGTCAAATGTTGAGACCTGACCCCTTTTTCAATTCTTTTTCAATTTCATCCAACTTAACTTTTTTTTGTTCTTTGGTTTGCATATTGCGTAGAGTTACCATATCTTTAGATAATTCTTCTTCACCAATTATTGCGGTATATCTTGCTCCTATTTTATTAGCTATTCTCATTTGTGATTTTAAACTATCGTTTGAATAATCCAGGTCAGCAGATAAACCAGAATTTCTAATTTTTTGCAATAATCTAAAGGCAGTATCTTTATTTTCTGCACTAACTTTTACTATAAATATGTCGATACACTTAGGTTTGGGCCAGTTTATTTTCTGCTGATTCATAACCATAATCATTCTTTCTATCCCGGCAGCAAACCCAACTCCGGGAGTAGGTTTTCCTCCCAATTCTTCAACCAGATCATCATATCTACCGCCGCCAGCTATAGCATTTTGAGCACCTAATCCTTTACCAACAATTTCAAAGGCAGTTTTAGTGTAATAATCTAACCCTCTTACCAATTTAGGGTCTAGATGATACTTTATTTTAAAGTCATCAAGATGTGACTTTACTTCTTCAAAATGCAGTTTGCACTCTGGACAGAGATTTTCAGTAATCATCGGAGCGGTTTCCATAATTTTTTGGCAACTATCTTTTTTACAATCAAAAACCCTTAAAGGATTTTTTTCATATCTTTTTACACATTCTAAACATAGTAAATCTTTTTTATTGCTTAAAAACTTTTTTAGTTTCTGAATATAATCAACTCTACATTTTTTACAACCTACGCTGTTTATTACAATTTCAAGATTTTTTAAGCCTAATTTTTCATAAATTTCTAAAGCAGCCATAATAACCTCAACATCTGCTTCAGGAGATTTAGTTCCGATAACTTCGATCCCAAATTGATTAAATTGACGAAATCTACCGCCTTGTGGTTTTTCACATCTGAACATTGAGCCAATATAAAATAACTTTACCACCTTAGAAGCTCTATCCATATTGTTTTCTAAATAAGCCCTCACCACCGGAGCTGTCCCTTCCGGACGTAAAGTAAGGCTTCTTTCTTTTCTATCCGGAAAAGTAAACATCTCTTTAGTAACTATATCAGTCGATTCTCCTATTCCTCGAATAAAAAGTTCGGTGTATTCAAAGGCTGGGGTTCTTATTTCTTGATATCCATATTTAGTTAATACTTCCCTTATTTTATTTTCAATATAATACCATTTGGGAGCATCATCAGGTAAAATATCTTGTGTCCCTTTGGGAACCTGAATAAACAATTTTTATTCTCCTTTTCTTTGGTTCTTTGGTATAATATTTCTAACCATTATAGATATTGATTTTCCATAAATGCTTTTTTATCAATAGCTTTTTTTATGGCCTCTTCCTGGCTAATTTTGTCTTCCATAACTAAATCCTTCAATGATTGATCCAAACTCTGCATACCATCTTTTTTACTAGTTTGTATAGTAGAAGGAATTTGATGAACTTTCCCCTCTCTAATTAAATTTCTAATAGCTGGATTAGCAATCATTACTTCTACAGCCGGAACTCTACCCTTTTCATCCAAAGTTGGTAATAAAATCTGAGCTATAACCCCCAGAATAGATCCAGCAAGTTGCATTCGAACTTGATTTTGCTGGTGAGGAGGAAATACGTCTATTATTCTTTCTATAGTCTCCGCTGCACTAATAGTATGGAGGGTAGAAAATACTAAGTGCCCTGTTTCAGCTGCCGTTAAAGCCATAGAAATAGTTTCCAGGTCTCTCATTTCTCCCACCAGGATTACATCAGGATCTTCCCTTAAGGCATTACGCAAAGCAGAGGCAAAAGATTTAGTATGTGTACCTATCTCTCTTTGAGAAATAAGACAATTTTGGTGATAATGAACAAATTCGATAGGATCTTCGATAGTAATTATATTATCATATCTCTTCTTATTTATAATATCGATTAAGGCAGCCAAAGTAGTTGATTTCCCACTTCCAGTAGTTCCAGTAATTAATACAAGCCCCTTGTCTTTATCAGTAAAGGTGGAAAGAATTGATGGTAAATTTAATTCAGAAAGGGTCTTAATTTTTTCAGGTATCAATCGGAAAGCCGCCCCTTCTCCCCGACGATGTTTAAAGACATTTACCCTGAAACGGGCTAGATTATTTAATTCATAAGATAGATCTAATTCACCGCATTTTTCGAAATCAGTCTGCTGTTTTTCGCTTAAAATACTATAGATCATATTATGAGTATCTTCCGGGGTTAATTCTGGTAAATTTAATTTTTCTAATTTTCCATTTATACGGAGAACCGGAGGTACCCCTACATTAAGGTGTAGATCAGAAGCATCTTTCTCTTTGGTGGTAATTAATAATTCTTTTATTTCCATAATAAACCTCATTTAAAATTTACTACGAATTTCCATAAATACCTTTTTATCTATAGCCCTTTTTATGGCCTCTTCTCGGCTTATCTTTCCTTCCACGAGTAGATTTTTCAAACATTGATCTAAACTTATCATCCCATCTTTTCTGCCCATTTGTATTATTGATGGCATTTGATGAATTTTTTCTTCTCTTATTAAATTTTTGATGGCTGGAGTGGCAATGGTCAATTCAATAGCGGGGACTCTTCCTTCGCCATCTAAAGTAGGTATTAAAGTTTGAGCCACCATACCCAGGATAGATTCGGCAACTTGCATTCTAATTTGAGCCTGTTGATGAGGAGGGAACACGTTTATAATTCTTTCTATAGTTTCAGCTGCACTATTGGTATGAAGAGTAGAAAATACTAAATGTCCAGTTTCGGCTGCAGTTACCGCCATAGAAATAGTTTCGAGATCTCTCATTTCCCCCACTAAGATTACATCAGGATCTTCTCTTAAGGCACTACGCAAAGCACCGGCGAAAGAATTGGTATGAATTCCAACTTCCCTCTGATCTATAACACAATTTTTATGTGCATGAATAAATTCAATAGGGTCTTCAATAGTTATAATATGTTCATATCTTTCTCTATTTATAATATCTATCAAAGCAGCTAAAGTAGTGGTTTTTCCAGACCCAGTAGGACCAGTAACCAATACAAAGCCTTTAAGTTTTTTAGTAAAAATGGAAATTTCCTCAGGCATATTTAGCTCGGCAAGAGTTTTTATCTTTTCGGGTATTAATCTAAAAGCAGCTGCCTTACCTCGTTGAGTTTGAAAAATATTAGTCCTGAATCTCGCTACATTTTCCACTTCAAAAGAAAAATCCAGCTCATGATTTTCTTCAAAATTGTTCTTTTGTTTATCAGTAATTATACTATAAATCATTTCTTGAACGTCTTGAGAAGTCAATTCTGGTAAATTTAATTTTTGTAATTTTCCATTTACACGAATTACTGGAGGGATACCTACAGTTAGGTGTAAATCTGAAGCATCTCTTTCTTTAGTTATAGTCAGCAATTTTTTTACATCCATCTAATCATTCTCCTTCTTAATTATTAATTTAGGCAAGATATTCAAGGGGAATTCTTCCCCTTGGAGAAAACCCCTTAATTCGCCTGGGCACGATGTCTACCTGTGCGTGCCTGCCTGTGCAGGCGCACGCAGACAGGTATCGTGCCCCTACATTACCATGAGGTTATTTTTTATTTTATCAGACATAGCTTTAATATGCAAAGGAGTGGTGCCACAACATCCACCAATCATATTTACGCCTAATTGAATAAATTTTTCAGTATAATCTGCCATTATTTTTGGGGATACTGGATAGATGATTTTTCCTTCAATGAATTCAGGAATTCCAGCATTTGGTTCAACTAATAAATAAGTCTGACTTACTTTTTTCATCATCTTTAATACCTCATATAGTACTTCTGGACCAGTTCCACAATTTGCCCCTATTCCATCTGTTCCTTCACTTTCAAGTACTGTTACTGCCTTTTCAGGGCTAACTCCATAAATAGTTTTTAAATTTTGGTCAAAAGTCAGAGAAGCAATGACCATTAAATTAGTATTCTCTTTGGTGGCCTTTAGAGCAGCTCTTATCTCCTCAAGATCATAAAATGTTTCCAAAATTATTAAATCTACACCTACTTTCTCCAAAATAACCACCTGCTCTTGGTAGTTTTTATAAACCTCACTTATTTTTAAATCACCATAGGGTTCTAAAATCTTTCCGGTTGGTCCCACCGAGCCACCAATGAATATTCTTTTTTTTGAACCTCTTTCTTTATTTATTGCTTCTTTAGCAATTTTTACGGCTGATTCATTTATTTTTACCATATCATTTACCAAACCAAAATTACTCAATTTAATTTTACTAGCGCCAAAAGTATTAGTTAAAATTATATCGGCTCCAGCATTTATATATTCTTGATGAATTTTTGTAATTACTTGGGGATGAGAAATATTCCATTCTTCAGGGCACTCGCCTGGTTTAAGTCCATAAGTTTGAAGCATAGTTCCCATCGCTCCATCAAGCAATAATGGTCTTTTATTTAATTGTTTTTTAATTTCTTCCTTAATAATTATATCTGCTTTCAAAATGAAATACTCCTTTATAATCCGGCTTCCTTTTTTAATATCTCAGCTTTATCGATTTTTTCCCAGGTAAAATCTTCATCTTCTCTACCAAAATGACCATAAACCGCAGTTTTTCTAAATATAGGCCTTCTAAGTTTCAAATGCCTAATTATTGCTTCAGGACG
>PFIP01000030.1 GCA_002782675.1 Candidatus Infernicultor aquiphilus | reverse complement strand
GATATTTTAAAATTTGCCACTAGAAAAAAGGTATCTTAAGATGAAAAATTTACAGTTTAAAAATATTATCCGACAATATGGTATATTATTCGGTTTAACCGGATTAATTATTGTATTTTCACTTTTGTCTAAGCAATTTTTCACTATATCTAATATGCTAATTGTAATGAGGCAAACTTCTATCGTAGCTTTCCTGGGTGTGGGTATGACCTTTGTAATCCTGGGTGCTGGTATAGACCTCTCAGTAGGTTCTGTATTGGCTTTCTCCGGAGCGGTAGCAGCAGGGGTAATACAAAAAGAAGGAGTATTTTTAGGTATTCTTGCGGGTTTGGCTTTGGGAGTAATTCTGGGAGCTTTTAGCGGTTTGGTAATTGCCAAATTAAAGATTCCAGCTTTTATTGTTACGCTGGCTATGATGGCTATGGCCCGGGGAGGTACTTTGGTCTATACCGAAGGGCGTCCCATTACTGGCTTACCTTCTTCCTTTGCCTTTTTAGGAAGAGGATATATAGGAAATATTCCCTTCCCCATCATCTTGACGTTAATTATATTTATATTGGCTTATATTATTTTAAAATTAACTCGTTTTGGTCGTTATGTCTACGCCACCGGTGGAAATATTAATGCTGCTCGAGCCTCGGGAATAAAAGTAGATAATATAATTATCTCCAATTTTACTATCAGTGGTTTCCTTTCTGGACTAACCGGCATAGTCTTAGCTTCTCGACTTAACTCAGCACAGCCAACAGCCGGCATGGGCTATGAATTGGATGCCATTGCCGCTGTGGTCTTAGGCGGAACCAATCTCTTTGGAGGAGAAGGAGAGTTATGGGGAACTCTAGTGGGAGCTTTTATTATGGGAATCTTGAATAATGGATTAAATATGCTTAATGTTTCGTCTTTTTACCAGCAGGTGGTAAAAGGTATAGTCATCCTAATAGCTGTAACAGTAGCTCAAAGTGGCAAGAAATGAGAAATCGCTAAAAAAGGAGGTGAAAGAATAGAAAAAAGAATCTTTTCAGGTCAGTATTAACCTATTTTAAAAATAATAAGGAGGTATCTTAAATGAAAAAGTTATTACTTGCACTTTGCCTAGTAGCAATTTTAGGAATTTCTGCTTTTGCGAGCAGTATGACTGTTGGATTATCAGTCTCTACTCTAAATAACCCATTTTTTGTTATCTTAAGGGATGGCGCCATAGAACAAGCAAAAGTCCTTGACGTAGATTTGGTGGTGATGGATGCTCAAAACGATCCAGCGAAACAGGTATCTGATATCGAGGACTTAATCCAGAAAAAAGTTGATGTCATTCTCTTGAATCCTACTGATGCCGATGCTCTCGTACCTGCTGTAGAAGAGGCTAATAAAGCAGGCATTCCTATCTTAACTATTGACCGTAGCGTAAACGGTGGAGAAGTTGCCTTGCATATTGCTTCCGATAACGTTAAAGGAGGAGGAATGGCTGCAGCCTATACCGTAGAACAATTAGGAGAAAAGGGTATTGTAGTAGAATTAGAAGGGATTACCGGTGCATCTGCTGCTCGAGAGAGAGGTCAAGGATTTGATACTTATATTGCCAAATTCTCTGGAATCAAATTGGCTGCCAAGCAGACTGCTGACTTCGATAGAGCTAAAGGAATGAGCGTTATGGAAAATATCCTTCAAGCTCAACCAAAAATTGATGCAGTATTTGCTCAGAATGACGAAATGGCCCTGGGAGCTATTCAAGCTATCAAAGCTGCTAAAAGACAGAAGGAGATGTTTGTAGTAGGTTTTGATGCTGTGCCTGATGCCCTGGATGCTATCAAAGCAGGAGATATGAAAGCTACTATTGCCCAGCAACCCTGGATGATGGGAGTTCTGGGAGTAATGAATGGCTATCTAGTGGTAAACGGAGTGAATTTGGGAGTAAAATTTATCCCTGTTCCCTTAAAAGTCATTACTCAATAAAATAAATCAGTGAATCAGGGGACGGTTCAATAGATTAAGAATAAATTAGTTGAACCGTCCCCAAATAAAAAGGAAGCGTAAACCTAATATTTTATAGGTCAATAAAGAAACTTAAAAATAAACGAAAAACCCCTTCAGTACATATGTACTAAAGGGGTTTTTCATTTCTTAACTAAGATATTTTAACTAAAAATTAATAACGTCTTCGGCTATCGTTAAAATCTCTTCTGGGTTTTTGTGGTTTGGCTTCGTCGATCTTCAATGGACGATCATTAAAATCAGTTTCGTTTAAAGCTTCTTTGGCTTTTTCAGCTTCTTCTGGAGAAGACATTTCCACAAAACCAAAACCTTTGCCTTCGATAATATTGACACTTTTTACAGTACCATGTTTACCAAAAAGCTCTTCCAGCTGCTGGTTAGTTACGGTATAGCTTAAATTTCCGACATAAAGTTTACTACCTTGCATCTCTTTTTCCTCCTTTTTTATTTTTTCTTCAGTAACATTCTCTTTAGAGGAAAAGTAAAACAAGATAGAAAAAACTCTATTTCAAATATTACTTAGCTCAATCCTAAACTAAAGGATTAAGTTTTTCAGGTTATAAATTATTCATTTAATAACCTTTTCACTTATTGGTAAGTGATTTTTTTATTATATATTAATCGGGAAGAATGTCAAGCATTATTTTTAGTTTTTTAATCACGCGGTTTGGGAGAACAAGAAGATAACCAGCTTTTTGATTTAGATGCTGAAGGGATTTTTCGAATTATAAAAATTCTAAATAAGTTTAGACCTTATTCTTTCTAAAATCGTAGAAATAAAAAAACATAGAATAGTTATTTACTGATTAACGGAAGTAGTTCGAGAGCTAAATTTGCATTTAATTGTTTAACTATTTCATATTCTTTCATAGCTGCTTCTTTATTACCTAAATTATAATAGATCAGACTTAAATTATAATAGGCATTAGTATATTTTGGATTTAATTTTATTGCCTCTTCTAAGGTGGTAATAGCTTCGTCATATCGCTCTAATCTTTTATAATTAAGTCCTAAATTAAAATAAGCCACAGTAAAGTTTTTATCAATACGTATTGCTTCTTTATATGCCGCTATTGCTTCTTCATAAAGTTTACTCTGATCTAAGGAATAGCCTAAACTAAAATGACTATATTTATATTCCGGATTATTTTGAATTGCTTTTTTATAATTATTTATTGCCTCCGGATAAAGTTTTTTATCTTTATAAGTTTCACCCAAACAATAGTAATAGTAATAAAAATTTGGATATAACTGAATAGCCTTTCCTATCGCTTCAATAGCTTTATCATATTCTCCTAATTTTCTATAGGCATATCCCAAACCATTATAGGCATCGCCATATTTGGGATCTATATTTATAGCCTTTAAATATGCTTCTACCGCTTCTTCGTATAACTCAATACTTATATCATCTAATGCATCTCCTAAGTAGTAATAACTCCATTTGTGATCAGGTTTATATTTTATTGCTTTTTTATAATAGATTATAGCCTTGGGAAAGTCGCCTTGGTCTGCAGATATAAGTCCTAAGTTATAATAAGGGTAAGCATAATCAGGTTTTAGTTCTATAGCTTTGTTCAGCATCTGGAGGGCTTCCTCGTATCTCTTCAATGTTCTATAAACATCTCCGAGGTTACTGTAAGCCTCTGCATATTTAGGATTTAAACTAATGACTTTTTTATAAGCTTTAATAGCCGCATCTTTTTTATTAAGATTATTTTTGCACCTGCCGATGTTAAAGTAAGCGTTGATATAATTTGGATCAATTTCAACTGCTTTTTCAAAATAGGTAATGGCTTCCTCATATTTCCCCTGATTTATAAGTTCTTCCCCTTGTTTATAATTTTCTTCTGCAGCAGGGATCGATTCAGAAAATGATAAAGAAAAAGAACATAAAAATAAGCAAACTATAATACTTAAAATTATAAAAAAGTAATAACTCTTTTTCATTGAAGCTTACCTCCTAAAAATTTTTTTAAATTTATCTGTTGGTGCATAGATCATACTTTGATAAAAAATTAAAAAATACATTATATTAATTATGATACTTTACTATTAATAATTATACCATAAAATAACTGAAAACCCTGTTTTTTTAAAATATTTTTAAAACGAGGTTAGATCTTTTATTTTAGGAGGTAACTTTATTTTATTATATGGTTATTGTGTCTTGTTTATTTTTAGAAATTATTATATTATCTATAAAATATATCTCTAAGCTCATTGATCAAAAAGATGAGGTATTCATTATGGAATTAAAATATATTGGATTAATCTTAGTCGTAGGAATTGTCTCTGGATTTGTCAATACTAGAAGAAATATTTAAAAAATATAAATATTGAAAAATTAAGTAGGGTTCGATTGATTATTGCCATGATTGCTTTCTTTTTTGTTGGTTTTTACGGAGGTTTTATCCAGGCAGGAGTGGGATTTATTATTATGGCAATTTTAGTTTTAATTACCGGAATGTCTTTGGTGAAGATAAATAGTCTGAAAATGTTTATTACCGGAATTTATATATTCAGCTCATTACTGGTATTTATTATCAGTGGAAAAGTAGATTGGATTTTAGGTCTTATATTAGCTATTGGTAGTGCTATTGGCGCTTATTTGGGAAGTAATTTTTCGGTTGCTAAAGGAGACAAATGGATCAGAATTTTTCTAATTATTTATGTTTTATTGATGTCCTCTAAACTTATGGGACTGACTGATTGGTTAAAATTTTAACTTGACCGGAAAACCCGGGTTATGGTAAAAATAAATAGAAGCAGGTCTCAACATTAGACAGATTTAAAAATTTGTTAAGATTAAACAGGGAGGTTTATTGGTGGTATTATGAGAAGAAAAGATAAAGAAATAATTGATCAGAAAGTAATGGTATCCATTATTAAGAGGTCAAGTGTTTGTAGGGTAGCTATGTGCTGGCAAGATGAGCCATATATAATACCCATGAATTTTGGTTATTCGGAGAATTACCTCTATTTCATTATCCCGAAGATGTTTTGGAAAAAACAATTATTATTAAAGTGAAGATTGAAAAAATGACCGGGAAGGAATCGTTATAAAAGGGAGATTTTTTATATTATTATAATGTATTAATTCAAGGTCAGAGAAAAAATGGTTGATAAAGATAAAGATAGAAAAGAAGTAAAATCAAAACTAAAATTAAATGCATTAGGCCATTCCTATAATGATGTTTATTTTTTTATTATACCTCTTCTTTTGCCTCTTTTTAGAGAAGAGTTTCAGCTCAATTATTTCCAATCAGGACTGATCTTAACTACTCATGTTGCTTTAAGGTCTATTTTTTCCTTAATATTCGGATATGTAGGAGATCAATATGATAAAAGAGTAGTTATAGCCAGTGGCTTTATCTGCTCTTCTATTTTTTTAGGTGGTCTAATCTGGATAAATAATATTCACACTATTGCTGTTTTTTTATTTTTATTAGCTATCGGTGTTTCAACTTTTCACCCTTTAGCAACTGCCATGGTGAGAGAAAATTCTAAAGCAAGCCAGAGAGGACGTTATCTAAGCTTATTTTCAGCTGCAGGAACAGCAGGAATAATTGTAGCCAGTTTATTATTCGGTATCTTTGTTCAAATATGGGGCTGGAAAATTACCTGCTTACTATTCTCTTTACCTGGTTATTTCCTGGCTTATGCCTACCTAAAATCAAAAAAGGATAAAAAAAATCTCAAAACGGAAGCAGAAAAGAAAATTAAGCAAGGTTATATTTATTTGTTTTTTATTACCCAGGCTATTAGAAGCCTGGGTTTATGGGCTATTCTTTCTTTTCTTCCCCTTTACGCTACAGATTATATTGGTTTAAAACCCGGGATTTCTGCCTGGATTATTAGTATATATTTTAGCGGAGTATTTCTAGGTAGTCTTACTTCCAGTAGAATTATTGACCAAAACCAACCACTTATATTAATATTATTAACCACTATTGGTACTACTTTTCTCATTATTGGTATCACTTTCATTGTCCAACCATTACTCATTGTATTAATTGTGGTAATCTTGGGTATTTTAGATGGAATATTTTTCCCGGCTCAAAGTACCTGGTTAACCTTTATTTGTCCAGTTCACTATCAGGGCAGGTTTTTTGGAATAAGCATGTTTGTCGAGGGACTTTCTGCTACCATTGCCCCAACTCTCTATGGATGGATTGCAGACCAAAGCAGTCTAATTTGGTCTTATCGTTTAGCTGCTGTTCCTTTATTGATTAGTTTCATTCTATTTCTGATGTTACACTCCTTGGAGAAAAAAAATGTTTGCTAAAACCAAGATTAATCAGCTGGAATTGAAAAATAGATTTGTCCGCAGTGCTACCTGGGAAGGATTAGCTGACCCCGATGGATCCTGTAATGATGAGATTGCTAACTTAATCTTAGAGTTGGCCAAAGGTCAGGTAGGAATGATTATCACCAGTCATACCTATATTAATCAAAACGGACAGGCCGGGATAAGACAATTAGGCATCTATAGTGACCAGCTTATTTTCAGCTATATAGAAATGATTAAAAAGGTGCATAGAGAAGGTAGTAAGATTATGATGCAAATTGCTCATGCCGGAGCTCGAGCTTCAGTTGAATTAATCAAAAGTCAACCCCTTGGACCTTCCTCTTTAGAGATTAAAAATGGTCTAAACTGTAGAGAAATGACTAAAAAAGAAATATTTCAAACTATTGAAGATTTTAAAAAAGCTGCAGTGAGGGCGAAAAAAGCAGGTTTTGATGGAATCCAGATTCATGCAGCTCATGGATATCTACTTAGCCAGTTTTTATCTCCTTTTTTTAATAAAAGAAATGATGAATACGGAGGAAGTATTGAAAATCGAACCCGCTTTATTTTGGAAATTCTTTGTGCTATTAGGTCTGAGTTGGGCCAGCAATTTGCTGTCTTAATCAAGCTAAATTCGGATGATTTTATGAAAGGTGGTTTTACTGCACCAGAAATGGTGCAGGTATCAGCAATGCTTAAATCAGCAGGTATTGATGCCATTGAGTTAAGTGGTGGAACAGGACTTAGTCTAAGTAAATATTCCTCTTCTAGATTAGGCGAGATTGATTCTCAAGAAGAAGAGGCCTACTATAGTGATGCCGCCAAGTTATATAAGGAAAAAATTACTGTTCCTTTAATTCTGGTGGGGGGAATCCGCTCTTACGAGGTAGTTAAGGAATTGGTAGAAAAGAAGCGAGCAGATTATATTTCACTATCTCGTCCTTTAATTAGGGAACCAGGACTGATTAAGCGGTGGCAGTTAGGTAATACTGAAAGAGCTACTTGTATTTCTTGTAATCAGTGTTTTGTGCCAATAAGAGCAGGAAAGGGTATGTATTGTGTAATGGAAAGTATAAATCAGGTAGTCTAAAATTCACTGTTTTAGGGAATATAATAAATAGTAGAGTTATTTTAAAAAAAGAATAAAATTCTTCTAAAAGCATGATAAAGGCAAACTACCCTAAAGGGTAGGACGCAAAGCCATAGGTCTAAAACTTTCTAACCCCTATTTTCCCCAAATATTCACAATTATAACCCCAATCAGAGTAAGAGACCCTCCTATTAGTGATAAAAAATAAGGTACTTCTCCCAACCATATCCAGGCGATTAATATAGCCAATACCGGAGATAAATAAAGATAGCTGGCTGCTAAAGAAGCTGGAATCCTGGATAGGACATACGCCCAGGTAACATAGGCTAAGGCAGCTGGGAAAATACCCAGATAAATAACCGCTAGAGTTGCTTCAATCGGTGCATTTTTAATACTCTGGAATAAACCGTATCTTGTTTGCTTTTTGTATTTTTTCTTCTGTTTTTAAAAAGCTTTTTCATAATATCATCCTATAATTTCTTTAAAATGGATTAGAGGTTATAGAATAAATAAATAAAAGTATATCATTCTTTGTTCAATAAATCTATCAGTAATGTCCAATAAATTTTATACTAACTGGCAGCAATAGAATAAAGGCGGGAATATACTAATATTTATAAAAAAAGAGGATTTTTAATTGTTTTGTAGTATAATTATTATATAAAAAATATAGTAAAAATAGTTAGAAGCCTGACTTTTAACTATAAGAAGAGGTAAAAATTGATGAAAAAGATTTTTTATTTAATTTTAATTTTTATAATGGCAACTTTCTATTTACCCTCAATTTCTTTAGCTGATGGTTGTTTATTTACCCAGTTATATAGAGATATATATGAACCCAATCAATTAGCTATGATTGTATTTGATGATATGGTGGAGAAAATAATTTTTCAGATAGATTATGAAGGAGATGCAGAAGATTTTGCCTGGGTCATTCCGGTGCCCGGTTATCCAAAATTGTTTTCCGTTGAAGATGAGATATTTTATGAATTATATCAATTAACTAAGATTACTCCTCCTTCAAATTTTGGTTGTGGATGGGGAGCAGGTTACCCTATGCCTGGTGAAGAAGATGGAGGAGTCCATATCTGGGAAGAAAATCAGGTAGGAATTTATCAAACTGCTACTTTATCGGCGACTGATCCGAACAGTTTAGTAGGATGGTTAAATGATAATGGTTATGCCTTCCCCTCAAATGGTCAAGAAATACTGGATTATTATGTGCAGAAAAATTGGTTTTTTGTAGCTATGAAAATTCAACCTGAAGAAACAACAAATAGTTCTGAGAATTATAGCGGTGCTATTCAACCTCTAGGGATCATGTTCTTTTCAGATGAAATGGTCTATCCGTTAAAAATTAGTTTTTTAAGTGTTCCCTCTGGGGGGACCGAAGTATTAGTCTATGCTTTTTCAGATGAAAGAGTAACTTTTCCAGGGGCAATAGAAGAATATAATGCTATTATTACTCCCAACCAACTAAAGGGATATTCCATCTTGCCGGGTTTAATAGATGAGACTTTTATTTTGACCAAATTAAGAAAAACTTTTACCAGTGAGGAAATGGGAGATGATTTAGTTTTATTTCCAGTTCCTAAATATATTACTTTAGGAAGTATCATAGATTTAAATTCCCCGGTAGAGCAATTCATTTTGGTTATAGGAATTTTTATCTTCTTATTAAAGATAAAGATGAGGAATATTTAAAAATATTTTTATTATTATAGGAGAGAAGAGAATATGATGAGAAAGACTAAGATAGTATGTACTATAGGACCTGCTAGCAGGGTATATGATGTAATTGAAAAGTTAATAAGAAGGGGGATGAATGTTGCTCGTTTGAATTTCTCTCACGGAAGCTATAAGGAACACCTTCAAGTTATTGAAAATATTCGCCAGGCCTCTTTAAAGATAGGTCAACCAATAGCCATCCTTCAAGATTTGGGAGGGCCAAAGATAAGAATCGGCAAGATTATTAAAGAACCTATTTTTTTAAAGGAAGGTTCCTCCTTTATTCTTACTAACCGTGAGGTTACTGGTAATGATCAGGAAGTCTCGGTTATTTTTCCTTCTTTACCCCAGAAAGTGAAGAAAGGGGACTGTATCTTTTTAGCTGATGGTACTTTAGAGCTTAAGGTTAAAGAATTTACTTCTACTGATATTCTCTGTCGTGTAGTGAGGGGTGGAAAATTAACCTCTCACCAAGGAGTAAATATTCCGAACATATCTATAGATATTCCTTCTTTGACCGAAAAAGATTATCAGGATATTCTCTTCGGAATAAAAAATAAAGTTGATTTTATCGGTCTTTCTTTTATCAGAAGGGCTGAAGATGTCCTCAAGGTGAGGAAAATTCTTAAAGAAAATAAAGCCGAAGAGATCTCCTTGATTGCCAAGATTGAAAAGAAAGAGGCGGTAGATAATCTGAAAGAAATCATTGAAGCCTCTGATGGGATAATGGTAGCTCGGGGTGACCTGGGAGTAGAAATACCCTTAGAAAATGTCCCACTGGTTCAGAAAAATATTATTAAAAAATGCAATTTTGTAGGGAAGCCAGTAATTACAGCAACGCAAATGCTAATATCAATGATGAGCAACCCTAGACCTTCTCGGGCGGAGGTAACCGATGTAGCTAATGCTATCCTTGATGGGACAGATGCTATTATGTTATCTGAGGAGACTGCAGTAGGTAATTATCCTTTAGAAGCAGTAGAAACAATGAATAAGATAGCCTTAAGAATTGAAAAAGCTATAGATTATAAAAAAATATTGAGCGAGAGATCAATTTCAGTTAAACCCACTAATGCCGATGCGATAAGTCATGCCACCTGTCAGGTAGCCCTGGATTTAAAAGTAAAGGCGATTGTTACCTTTACTTTTTCTGGGAGCACTGCCCGTATGGTTTCCCGATATCGTCCCCCTGTTCCTATTATCGCAGCAAGTACCCAAGATTCTACCGTGAAAAAACTTACCCTTAGCTGGGGAGTTTATCCTTTTAAAACAGAAGAATTGGCTGATACTGATGATCTGATTACCAGATCGAGAAAAGTAGCTTTAGAGACAGGATTAGTTAGACCGGGAGAAAAAATAGTGATTACTGCCGGAATTCCTTTTAGGGTTCCCGGCAGCACCAATTTATTAAAAGTAGAAACTTGTTAAGAAAATTGTTAAGGGATGACCTTTTGAAAAGAAATTATAAAATAATATAGTAAAAATATTATAATCTGGCTGCTTAAAATGGAGAAGTGTTTCCGGGAGTTGCTCATTGGAGATTAAAAAAAGGAGAAATTACGGTAGCTAGATTTGATGGAGATAATGGTAGCTATTCCCTCTTAATGGGTCATGCTCATATTTAAAAAAGAGGTATATCAAGATGAAGAAAAGTGATCTAGGAATTATTCAGGTTCTTCCCACCAGGGTATTTAGAATTTATAGAGGGGGGCATCTTTTAGAAAAATTTAGAGGTATAAAAAATCCGGAAGATTCTGATTACCCTGAAGATTGGATCCTCTCCACAGTAAGGGCAATGCAGCCTTATGGCATATCTGATGAGAGTATCTCTAAGATTAAAACTATTAAAGGCATAGATAATTTAGAGATGCTGCTAAAACATTTTCCAGAAGATATCTTAGGTAAAGATTATGTTAAAAAATATGGTAATTTCTTAAATCTTTTAGTAAAACTTTTAGATTCATCTATTCGTCTTCCCCTGCAAGCTCATCCCAGTAAAATATTTTCCCGAAAATATTTAAATTCTAATTTTGGAAAAGCAGAAGCCTGGTATATTCTTGCCACCAGAAAGATAGACCAAGAAAATCCTTATGTATTTATAGGATTTAAACCCGGTATAAATAAAGATATAATGAGAAAAATGGTAGAAGAACAAGATATTAAAAGAATGCTCAGCTTTATGCATAAAATAGAAGTAAAGTCAGGAGATGCCATCTTTGTAGCACCAGGTACTCCTCATGCCATTGGAGAAGGGGTTTTTATGGTAGAGACTCAGGAACCAACAGATTTTACTCTTTCTATAGAAAAAAAGATAGGTGTTCATATTTTAAAAGAAAAAGATTGTCATTTAGGTCTTGGTTGGGATAAATCATTAGATATATTTGATTATCAAGGATATTCTCTTGCCGAAATTAAGGAGAGATATCATATGAAAAAAGAGATACTAATTTCTATTAGAGGAGGAAAACTTTATAGATTAAATGGCGGGGAATATATGAAATCATGTTTTGAAATGATGTTAATGGAAGAGGTAAAAGATATAGAAATATCGTTTGAAGGAAGATTTGCCTCTCTAGTAATTACCAGAGGAGAAGGAATGATTTCAACAAATGTGGGAGATTTTAAAGTAAAAGAGGGAGAGACTTATATGCTTCCTGCTTCAATAGACATGCACAGATATGTGGCAACTAAAAGTAGTTTAGATATAATTATTTCCCTTCCTCCTATTTTCTCATCCATCTAACCTCTAACCAGCTAACCAGAAATTGAAGTAATAAGTAATAAGTAACCTGTAATAAGTAACTGTTTTTATAATTTCAGAAATTTAATCTTATTATTCATTACTCATCACTTATTACTGTACTTTAATCGATACTTTATTTTTAGATATATTCGACATAAATGAGGATTAAGTGCTATAATTATACTTACAGAAAGAAGATACTTAGCTGAAAATATTTCAAAAAGGAAGGGGGTTTTTTATTTAATATTTCTATAATATCTTTAAATAATTTATAAATATAATATTTAAGGAGGTATTAGTTATGTTACGTAAATTGTTAACTGCTTTGGTTTTAGTTTCAATGGTAGCTGTATTTTTTGCTCTTCCAGTATTAGCTGAATCGCTTAGTGGTAAAGTTGAAGTTAATAGTTGGTGGACAGCTGGTGGTGAGGCAGAAGGTCTGAATGCTCTCATTAAAATATATGAGAGTAAATATCCTGATGTAGAATTTATCAATGCTACTGTGGCTGGCGGTGCAGGTACAAATGCTAAAGCTGTTTTTAAAACCAGAATGCTTGGTGGAGATCCACCCGATACTTTTCAGGTTCATGCCGGGCATGAATTAATTGATACCTGGGTAGTACCAGGATATGTGCAGCCATTAACCGATCTATATAAATCTGAGGGTTGGACTAACTCTATGCCTCAGGGTGTACTGGACATTGTATCATACCAAGGAGATTATTGGTCTGTTCCAGTAAATATCCATCGCTCCAATGTATTGTGGTTTAATAAAACTATATTTACTAAGTATGAAATTACTCCCCCTAGTAACTTTGACCAATTCTTTGAGGTATGTGATAAATTAAAAGCAAAAGGTATAGTCCCCTTTGTTATGGGCACAAAAGAGGGTTGGGAAGCAGGGCATGTTTTTGAGTCAGTCTTACTTGGGAAACTTGGAGCAGATGATTATAAAGGCTTGTGGACTGGTGAAGTAAAATGGTCAGATCCCAGAGTTACTGATGCATTAGAGACATTTGCTAAAATAGCTTCTTATTTAAACACTGATCATTCTGCTCTTACCTGGGATGAAGCTGGGCAGTATCTACTTAAAGATAAAGGTGCTATGATGATTATGGGAGACTGGACCAATGGCTGGTTTATGTCTGTTGGATTTGAAGATTATGGTTGGGCTCCGTCTCCTAATACTGCAGGTATCTTTTTAGCTCTTTCTGATAGTTTTGCTTTACCAAAAGGTTGTAAAAATCAGGAAAATGTTGTAGCCTGGCTTAAAGTTCTTGGTTCCAAAGAAGGACAATATGGTTTTAATAAAGCCAAAGGTTCAATCCCGGCAAGAACAGATGTAGATATTAGTGATTACAATGATTATCTGAAATCTGCCGCGAAAGATTGGCAAAAGGATGCTATTTCTCCCAGTGTAGTACATGGAGCAGCAGCCAGCGAAGGGTGGAGCACAGAGTATAAAGATATTATAAGCCTATTTGTTTCAAAACCTGATGTTTCCTATGCCCAGAAGGCACTAATAACAGCTGCTGAAGAGTATCTAAAGAAATAATGGAAAGATAAATTTTTAGGGACGCTTTCTGGCGTCCCTAAAAATTTTGTTAATTACAGTTAATTGCAGAGAGAAGTAATCCATGCGCCTAAAAAGAGATAAATTAATGCCTATCTTATTCATAATGCCTTCAGTAATAACTGTTGGTGTCTTTGTTTATGGTTTTATTAGTTGGACCGGATTTATATCTTTTACCAAATGGAATGATGTTCTTCCTAATTACACTTTAATAGGCTTTGAAAATTATCGTAAGTTATTTGCTAATATGCGCTTTCAGATAGACCTTCGTAATACCCTTGTCTTTACAGTTATTTTTGTTATCTCTTGTTTGTTAATTGGTTTATTATTAGCAATTTTTCTTGACCAAAAGATTAAAAGTGAAGGTATATTTCGAAATCTATTTTTATTGCCTATGGCAATTTCATTCGTGGTCAGTGGGGTAATCTGGCGCTGGCTTTTTAACCCGGGCAGTATTCAATTGGGCAACATTGGAGTTAATCAATTATTTGAAAAGCTGGGGCTAAATTTTCTAACTTGTGGTTGGTATACTGATCCCAAAATAGGAATAATTGCCGTAGCTATTGCTGCTATCTGGCAATTTTCTGGCTATACCATGGCTTTATATCTTGCCGGGCTAAGGGGTATACCTATAGAACTACGAGAAGCATCAGCTATAGATGGTGCCGATAAATGGCAGATATTTTACTATATTATTTTTCCTCTTCTTAGACCCATTACTTTTGGAGCCATTATTATTCTTGGCCATATTTCCCTTAAGATATTTGATTTAGTTGTGGCTATGACCGGAAGTGGGCCAGCTTTTTCTTGCGATGTCCCGGCTTTATTTATGTATGACACCACTTTTAGAGGAAACCATTTTGCTCAGGGAGCAAGTATTGCCATTATATTGTTATTATTAATATCTTTATTAATTATTCCTTATCTTATATCTACTTTCCGTAAAGAGGCTTAGAGATGAAAATACCTACTACTCGCATTTTAATTTATTTAATTTTGGTTTTATTTACCGTTTTTTATATTATCCCTATGTACATAATGATTTTAACCGGGATGAAGAGTTTTTCCGAGGTTGGACTGAGCACTATGTGGAATTTGCCCAGGAGCTTAAATTTTGAAAGTTTCCGTCTTGCCTGGTTAGGGAGTGCAAAAGGAGGGTTTCGTGGTCTTTCGGGAAGTTTTTTAAATAGTCTATGGTTAGTTATACCGGCAACGATAATTTCCGCAATATTTGGTTCTTTGAATGGTTATGTTCTAACCAAATGGCGATTTTATGGTTCGGATTTAATCTTTACTATGATCCTATTTGGGATGTTTATCCCTTATCAAAGCATCATTATTCCTTTAGTACTTACTTTGCAGAAATTGCATGTTTATGGGACAATTCCCGGATTAATTTTAGTCCATGTAATCTACGGGATACCCATAAGCACCTTAATCTTTCGTAATTATTATATAACGGTTCCTACCGAAATGGTGGAAGCCTCTAAGATAGATGGAGCAAATTTTTTAGGTATATACAGATGGATAATTTTTCCTTTATCTACGCCTGGTTTTGCCGTGGCTATGATCTGGCAGTTCACTTCTATCTGGAATGATTTCCTCTTTGGTTTAATCGTAACCCCCAATCCGGCATCTCAACCTATCACTGTGGCCTTAAATAATTTAGCCGGCAGTTATATCGTCCAATGGAATGTTCAGATTGCCGGTGCTCTTCTTACTGCTTTGCCCCCTATATTAGTTTATATATTCTTAGGAAAGTTCTTCTTGAGAGGTTTGATGCAAGGTTCTTTAAAAGGTTAAGCTATATAACTGTGTAAGAGTAATACAAAAGTTTTCAAATATCTCTTTTATTGGTAAAAATTTATTCGCGAAAGGGATAAAATGGATTATCTATTGGGTATAGATATAGGCACCTCCGGGACCAAGGGAGTGCTTATGGATAGGGAGGGTAAAATTTATGCTCTAGCAGGGAGAGAATATTCTATAGATATACCCCAGCCAGGTTGGGCAGAACAGAATCCCAAAATGTGGTGGGAAGCAACTATTCAGGTAATAAGAGAAATAATAAAAGAATCAAAGGTTAACCCCAAACAAGTAAGAGGAGTAGGATTATCAGGGCAGATGCATGGTACCGTCTTTTTGGATAAAAATTTACAGCCTTTTCGTCCGGCTATCATCTGGGCTGACCAGAGGAGCAGCTCTCAATGTGAATTTATTTATCAAAAAATTGGTAAAGAGCGACTTGCTGAGCTGACTGGGAACCCTATAGCTACTGGTTTTATGGGTAGCACTCTTTTATGGATGAAAGAGAATCAGCCCGAAGAATTTAATCAAATATATAAAGTGATTTTAGCCAAAGATTATATCCGCTATAAATTAACTGGAAATTTAGGGGCTGAGGTTACTGATGCTTCCAGCAGTCTATTGTTGGATATTAAAAGAAGATGTTGGTCAGAAGAGTTATTGGATATTTTAGGACTGCCCTTTAAAATTCTTCCAGAAAGAGTTCATGAATCTCAGGAGGTGGCTGGTTATTTACTTGCAGAGGTAGCAAGATCTAGCGGACTATTAGAAGGGATTCCGGTAGTTTATGGCGGAGGAGATCAATCGATGCAGGCAGTCGGTAATGGAGTAATTAAACCAAGAATTCTTTCTTCCACTATCGGAACAGGTGGTCAATTGTTTATCACTCTGGATAAATTCACCTATGATCCTAAGTTAAGAATTCATACCTTTTGCCATGCCCTACCCGATACCTATCACTTACAAGGGGCAATTCTTTCTGCCGGATTATCTTTAAAATGGTTAAGAGAAAATATATTACATACTTCTGATTCTTATCCTATATTTGATGAAGACGTAGATAAAATTAAAGTAGGGAGTGAAGCTATAATTTTTCTTCCCTATCTTTTAGGAGAGAGATCTCCTTATATGAATCCGGAGGCCAAAGGAGTATTTTTTGGACTTAGTCTAAAACATCACCGAGCTCATCTGATTAGGGCAGTTATGGAAGGAGTAGTTTTTGCTTTAAGAGATTGCCTGGAGGTGTTTAAAGAATTAGGGATTAAGATTGAACAGGTAATTGCTTCCGGAGGAGGGGCAAAGAGTAGAGTATGGAGACAGATTCAGGCCGATATTTTTAATAAAGAAATATCTATGACTCAATCTATCGAACCGGCGGCAATGGGTGCGGCCATATTAGCCGGGATAGGAGTGGGAATATATAAAGACGTAGAAGATGGATGTAGAAAAGTAGTAAAACTTAAAGAAGAAAAAACCAAGCCAATTCCTGAAAATGTCGATATTTACACTAAGCAATTTGAAATTTATAAATCTTTATATCAAGATTTAAAAGAAGATTTTAAGAGATTAAAAGAGAAGGGAGTGTAAAATGGCATTAGAAGAGATTTTAGATGTTGAAAGATTAAAAGAATATTTAGATTTAATCGTCAAGAGGAATGCGGAAAAACAGAACCTTATTGGTTGGGTGTTAGCAAAAGATATTCAGCGAAGGAAATTATTAGAAATTGGTGATAAATATTCTCCGGCTATGACTCAAGGCATTTTGCTTGAATCAGTCTGTGAAAAGATACCCATTTTCATTGAATCAGGACAGATTTTTGCTGGAACAGAAGAAGATGCTTTTTCAGCAAGTTATGCCTTGATTAACCCTGCTTTTCATATCGAAAGTTTCCAGGGGTATAATGATGAGATGGCTTTCTATGATGATGTAAAACCCGGAGATAAGATGAGTGATATCGAAGTAACTAAAGAGATGATTAAAAATAACCGAATATTCTGGAGCAGACATCCTTCGATAGCGAAGATAAGAGAGATATATAATGATACTGAAAATCAGACCAGAGAAGCAGTATATTTTGTGGAAAGGGTTACTGGTCATACCATTCCTGGTTTTGAAGAGGCTCTGGAAAAAGGATTAGAAGGCATAATCATAGAATTAAAACAAAATAAAAAGAAATTTCCGGCTAAGAGCGATTATTTTGACAGTATAATAAAGGCTCTACAGTCGACTATAACTCTGGCTAATCGCTATAGTAAATTGGCGGGGCAGAAATCTGAGCAAGAGGGCAATCCGCTAAGAAAGAAGGAATTGCAATGGATAGCCAAGACCTGTCATAAGGTCCCCTATAAAGGTGCAGAAAATTTATATGAAGCCTTACAATCTTATATTTTGCTCTGGCAGGTGATGAATTTGGAGCAACTTCCTAATCCTTACGCCTTTTCCGTAGGGAATCTGGATAGGATAATGCAACCTTATTATAAAAGAACCAAGATTTCTAAAAAATTAGCCGTGCAATTGATACGCCATTTTTTGGCCTTTTTTGAAGTGGGAGATAGAGATTGGGCTATTTCTCAGAATATTATGGTAGGCGGCTCAGAGGTTAAAGGTAATGATTTATCTAATGATATGACTTATATTATATTAGAGGCTTATCACCAATTCAATCGGCCTCAGCCGAATTTTTCAGTTAAGATGCATCCCCATACACCGTTTAAATTTTATCAGGCAATATCAAAATTTATGTTTAATTTTGGACATAGTTCTCCTTCTTTTCTTAATGATGTAGCAGTATTTTCTGCCTTAAAGAAGAAAGGTGTTGCCGAAGAGGATTTAAAAGATTATGCTATTGCCGGTTGTCAGGAACCCTTGATTAAAGGCAAAGAGACCGGGAACACCACCAATAGCTGGTTGAATCTGGCTAAAGTTTTAGAAATTTCTTTAAATGAGGGGTATTCATTAATTACCGGGGAAAAGTTAGGTCCTTCTTATGAAGAATTGGGGCTGGAAGAGAATCCCTTTACTTCTTTTACGGAAACTAAAAAAGTTTTTTACCGCTATCTGGATTATTTTATTGAGAAAATGATAAAGGCAGCAAATAACTGTACTGAGGCCCTTTCTTTGTTACCGGTACCTTTTGCTTCTTTTTTTATGGGTGGAGGAGAAACTGGAATCGATATGAGAGATTGTAATAGTGGCCTGGGGACAAAATATAATGCTTCTGGCTGCTTGATTCATGGCTTAGGGACCACTGCTGATTCCTTGACTGTGATCAAATATCTCTTTAACCCTGATTCTCAAGTAAAATTTTCTCTGCATGATTTGATTACTGCTCTAAAAGTAAATTTTGAAGGATTTAAAGAATTACAGAATATTATCCAGCAGGTGCCCAAATATGGGAATAATATTGACTATGCTGATGAAGAAGCGGTGGAATTGGTAAAAATAGTCAGCGAAAAGATTAATCGGCAAAAAAATACTTTCGATAAAAATTTTGCTGCTGATTGGAGTAGTCCCAGTACTAATCTACTTTATGGATATTGGACCGGAGCTACACCTGACGGAAGAAAAGCGCGGGAAAGCTTAAGTTTTGGGCTTGATCCTTCTCCGGAGATGGCTACCAATGGTCTTTTGACCAGAATTCTTTCTCAATCAAAATTAAATTATGAAATTATGACCGGTGGTTCAGCGGTGGCCATGAGTATTAATCCAGAAGGTGTCAAGGGGATGAATTTAGAACAAAAGGCTCAATATTTGAAAGATATTATCGGAGCTATTTTTGATTATTCTCTGGAAGGCAAAGGACAAGGGTTAGGTTATGTTTACTTTAATGTATTTTCCTCCAAACAGTTATTAGATGTAGCTGAACATCCTGAAAAATATCCTTATCCGGTTATAGTAAGAATTCACGGTCAATATGGTGATGCTCGAAAATTATCTCCTGATATTTTAAAAAAGGATATTATCCCGCGCTTGGATCCGGGGTCAGTTTCTTTTTAAGAAATATCTACTTTAATCCCTTTGTTTTTTATTATATTAGCTAAGATTATCATCTTTCGGTTAGAAGGGGGTA
>PFIP01000143.1 GCA_002782675.1 Candidatus Infernicultor aquiphilus | reverse complement strand
TATTATGAAGTTGGTATTTAATGCTTTTTACCAGGAAGTAAATGGAAGAAAAAATACCAAGGATGGGGTTTATAGAATAAATATGCTTCCTACTACCTGTCATATCTATTTTGGTTCAGTAGCGGGAGCTACCCTTGATGGAAGAAAGGCCGGAGCACCTGTCTCAGAAGGAATTTCACCAGTACAGGGGGCAGATCGTTTGGGGCCTACAGCAGTGATCAAATCAGCCGCCAAGATGGACCAGGTAAAAACCGGAGGGACCCTTCTAAATCAAAAGTTTACCCCTCAATTACTGGAAGGAGAGGAAGGAATAAATAACCTTGCTCACCTGATTAGGGCTTACTTTAAATTAGGTGGGCATCATATCCAATTTAATGTAGTAAGTGCAGATACTCTAAGGGCCGCTCAAAAAGAACCTGAAGAATACCGAAATCTTATTGTGCGAGTAGCAGGTTATAGTGATTATTTTAATAACCTCAGCAAGACCTTGCAGGATGAAATCATCAGTCGAACAGAACACCAATCCTATTAAAATTTAAATATACAAACTTTTCTTCCCCCTTTTATTATTTATAAACTATAAACCAAGAATGATAAACTAAAAATTTTCACAAAAAAGAAGGATTTTATAAAACTTTTGTTGAATTAATATTAGGATATAGAAAAGTTTGAAGATATTGATATTTTTGACCGCTGGGGGCGATTCAATAAGGTAAATATATATCCTTGAAGTGTGACAAATAACCGTCCACTGACCCACATGCCGATATGGTAGTATAAACGAAGTAGTTTGGTTATTTTAAGTTATACGCAATTCAAAAAATATTTTTCTTATAATAAGGAATTTTGATAGGCTTTTTAAAATGGGAATGAATTTGTTTTTTATTTATTATAAAGGGGAATTAGAATACAATAATTCTATTTAATTTGGGTACAAATTATGGTAAAAATTAAAGATATTCCAAAGATCGATCGCCCAAGAGAGCGCTTTCTCCAAAAAGGAGCCGATGCGCTTTCAAAAAGTGATCTTTTGGCTATCCTTTTAGGTAGTGGCATAAAAGGTAAAAATGTAAAACAGCTTTCAGAACATATTATCAAAAAATTTGGCAAGAATTTTTTAAATATTACTGTTGATGATTTATTAGAAATTTCAGGAATTGGGCAAGCTAAAGCCTTACAAATCATCTCTGCAATTTCTTTAGTAAAAAGATTTTATGAAGAAGAAAAAGGCAATGAAATTATTATTAAAAATGCAAAAGACGTACTTTCTCTTTCTTATGATTTAAGAGACAAAAAAAAGGAATATCTTATTTGTATATATCTCAACGCGAGGAATGCTTTAATAAAAAAAGAAGTCATTAGTATTGGACTGCTTGATAAAGCACTTATTCACCCAAGAGAAATTTTTTATCCAGCAACTGAATTACATGCAGCAAGCATAATCTTGATTCATAATCACCCTTCAGGAAACTCTTTGCCGAGCGGAAAAGATCATCAAATTGTCAAAAAAATCGTGCAGGCAGGGGAAATAATGGGAATACCTGTTATTGATTTTATTATCATCTCCGAAGAGAATTATTACAGTTTTTATGACAAGATAAAGGATTCAAACAAAGGCTTTGATTATATTGCAGACGGAATACAGGAAACCTTATTTGATTTGTTTGAGATAAAAAAACCTCTCTATGAGGTAAATATTCAAAAAATTGAAAAATCTTATTTCCATTTTCCAAAAGTTAAAGATAATACTTTCCAATTGCAAAACAGAAGATATTTAGGAAATAAATACAAATTGCTTGGTTTTATTGAAGATATTGTTACAGAAAAATGCAATGGGATAAAATCATTTTGTGATATTTTCGCTGGCACTGGTGTTGTTGGTGAAAGATTTAATAAACCAGAAATAAAAATTATTTCTAATGATTTTCTTTTTAGTAATTATGTTTGTTTAAAGTCATTTCTTGGTGCAAGTTCGAATGTTAAAAAAATAGCGGATAAAATTGATATTCTTAATAATTTAAAAACTGATCGAGATAATTATTTTTCAGAGTGTTTTGGAAATACTTATTTCTCTCTAGAAAACGCTAGAAAAATCGGGGCTATTCGTGAAGAAATCGAAAAGATTGCGGAAACAGAAGAAGAAAAAAATATTTTAATCTGTTCTTTAATTTATGCGGTTGATAAAGTTGCAAATACGGTCGGTCATTACGATGCTTTTCGTAAAGCTTTAGACATGTTGCAACCATTAAAACTTTTAATCCCTGATGTCGACTACTTAAATAATGGAAATAACGAAATTTACAAAGAAGATGCAAATATTCTGATTAGAAAAATTACTTGCGATGTTTTGTATATTGATCCACCCTATAATTCACGCCAATATTCAGATGCTTATCACTTATTAGAAAATTTAGCTGAATGGAAAAAGCCAAATGTTAAAGGGGTGGCAAAAAAAATGGATCGTTCACATATTAAAAGTTTCTATTGTCTTAAAAATGCAACACAGGTATTTGAAGATTTAATTAGAAATGCAGATTGTAAACATATTTTATTGTCCTATAATAATACTGGTGATTCAAAAGATGGGCGTTCAAATGCGAGAATAAGTGATAATGATATTTTACGAATATTAGAAAGTAAAGGAAAAGTTGAAATTTTTGAAAAAGATTATAGGGCTTTTACCGCAGGAAAAAGTAATAGCGATGGAAACGCTGAACGAATTTATTATTGTAAAGTAAGGTGAAATTATGAAAAAACCTTGGTCAATTACAACAACGGTTAGAAATCCTGAAAGATTAAGAAACTTCTTAATTGTTTCGAAGCAACTTGAAAATTATAAGTGGAATTCAGAAAATCAAAGGAAATATCAAATTCTTTTGATTAAAGATAGGGTTTATGGCTATGGAAAAAGTCAATTTTATAATGGTTTATCTCAAGAGCAAATTGACTTGATCGACGATCAAAAAAAAGAAATTTCTTTTGAACAAGCCGAAGAAATTTTTAATGCTAAAAATTATAAAGACCCTGCGATGAGGGGTAGACAGTCGATAAATCCGCTTAAAAAATTTGGATTTGTTGTGATAAAAGACAAAAAGATCTTTATTACTAGCTTGGGGAAATTATTTTTAAGAGACGATTTTGATCTTGGTGAAATATTTTTTAGAAGTTTTATAAAGTGGCAAATCCCAAATCTTGATAGCAATGATTATAAACTTGAAGATGGTTATGACATAAAACCATTTATTGGTGTTCTTCATCTTATTCAGAAAGTAAATGAAAAATCAGAAAAATTAGAGGAAAAAGTAAAAGGAATCAGCAAAGAAGAATTTTCTTTATTTTGTCCAACCTTAGTTAATTATGAAGATATTGACTCTTGTGCTGAAAAAATTATTACATTGAGAGGAAATCTTAGAGGCAAAACAAAACAGGAGCAAAGAATAATTTTAGATAGATATAAAAAAGTTTTTGCAAAAGAATTTTTAGGAACAGCAAATAGTATAGAGATTCAAAAATTATTAAAAAACCTCAAAGATTACGGAGACAACGCTATTAGATACTTTCGCTTAACACGTTACATCTATATTCGTGGAGGTGGTTTTTATATTGATTTAGAGCCAAGGAGATCGGTTGAAATTAATGCTTTATTGGATTTTGATAATGCTCAATCTAAAACCTTTGGATCAAAAGAGGAATACTTAGATTATATTTCTGATATTTCTAAGCCAAAACTACCATGGGAAACTAAAGAAAAACTTACTGAAATTGCCATAAAATTACTGGAAAACATAAAGTCATATGAGAAAGAAATAGTGGCAACACCAAAAACTTTTTTGGATTATAAAAAATTTGACGAAGATGAACTAAAAATATTTATTGATGATTTGAGACACTATCGAAGAGAGCTACAAGACAAACAAAATCATCAAAAATCACAAGAAATTGAACAGATCAAAAAATACATCGAAGAACTTGAAAATATTTTTAATGCCGATGATAAATCAATCTTATTGGAAAAACTTTTATCGCTCGGGCTTAATGCCTTAAATGATGCCTTAAAAATAAAACCGAACTATCCCGTAGGAGATGACAACGAACCAACCTTTACAGCTCCAGCAAATATACCAGATATTGAGTGTTTTTATGAAAATTACAATGCAATTTGTGAGGTTACAATGCTTACGGGGCGTAACCAATGGTATAACGAAGGTCAGCCGGTGATGAGACATTTAAGGGATTTTGAAAATAAATATCAAGACAAGAAGGCTTATTGCTTGTTTGTAGCTCCAAAATTACATCGAGACACAATAAACACTTTTTGGACTGCTATAAAATATGAATATGAAGGGCAAAAACAAAGAATTATCCCCTTATCAGTCAATGTCTTTGTAGAACTTCTAAAAATTCTTGTCGAAATAAAGCAAAATGGAAAATTCTTGAGGCACAACGAACTCTTTAGTCTTTATGATAAAATTCTAGAAGCCTCAAAAAACTTATCCGATTCAAACGAATGGATAAAAAATATTTCGAATACTATTACATCTTGGCAAAAAGGCCTTAATATTTAACTATGAAAAAAAATATTATTTACAACGGCGACTGCATAGAAATCTTAAATAAAAAAATTGATGAGAATTCAATTGATCTTATTTTTGCCGATCCTCCATATAATCTTTCTGGAAACGGCTTAAAGTGGAAAGGAAGTAAAACAGGCGGAGATTGGTATATGGTAAACGAACATTGGGACAAAATGACAGCTCCTGAATATCTACAATTTACAAGAAAATGGATCAGGGGAGGTTATAAGGTTCTAAAAGAAACAGGATCAATTTACATTGCCTGCAGTTATCACAATATAGCCGAAGTAATGATAGTCTTAAAGCAACTTGATTTTAAAATAAACAATATCATTACTTGGTACAAAACAAACGCGATGCCAAACATGACAAAACGAGTTTTTACTCATTCGACTGAATTTGTTGTTTGGGCAGTAAAAGGGTCTGGTTGGACTTTTAATTACGAAAAAATCAAAGAGATCAATCCTGAAAAACAAAAGAATGGAGAAGAAAAGCAAATGCGTGATTTATGGGAAATACCATTAGTTCAAGGGAAAGAGAGAATTAGAGGAAAAGACGGAAAAGCATTACATCCAACGCAAAAACCGGAAGAAATGCTAAAAAGAATTATTTTAGCAAGCTCAAATAAGGGCGATATTGTTTTAGATCCGTTCTTAGGAAGCGGAACAACTGCCGTTGTAGCTCAAAGATACGGTCGCAATTGGATTGGCATTGAAAAAGAAATACAATATGTAAAGATTGCTAAAAAAAGATTATTGATTAAATAATAAATAATAAATAGGGAATAAAATAATAAAATAATAAAATAAAATAGATACTGTGTTGAAAGTCAACCCGCAAACTCTCACTTTAGACGCTGTATTTTATTATAAATATTTTAAAAAATCTAAGCAGCAACATATTCGGTCTTATCTCTATACATAGCATGAGCTATTAAGAGTATCTTTCTCATAGAAGCAATTATGGCTAATTTCTTGACCTTATGATTAGTTAATAATCTTTGATAAAATATCCTTATCTTTTGATTATGAACCGTGGCACAAACGGTAGGTAGATAGAATACCTTACGGTATATTCCCTTGCCGTTTTTGCTGATCTTAACCTTACCCTTTACCGAGGTTCCAGATTCTCTTCTGGTAGGGTCTAATCCTACTAAAGCAGTGATCTGTGCCCGGTTGGTACCTGGATAAGTTTTAAATAGAGTAAGTAGGACGATAGCCGTTTTTTCCCCTACCCCAGAGATAGTAAGCAACCTCTGGTAATCTTCTTTTAGGTTCTGGTTTTTACTAACGTATTCTTTGATATCATTAAAGATCTTATCTTCTAATTCTTGAGCTCTTTTTAACTCTTTTTTGATCAGAGTAATGAGTTGCTTATCTCGCAAGCTCTCTAAATGATTAGATAAAGCTACTCTCTGTTTTACGGCAAATTCATAACTTACCAGATAACTGGATAGGGTCTTAGCCTGTTGGTCTATTTCAGGTACCTTGATATCCTTTGCCTCCGTAAGCTTATGGAATTGATAGAGAGTTCGAGCATCAATCTTATCGGTCTTGGGGCGTATACCTAAACTCCGGGCAAAGTTATGGCTCCTCTTGGGGTTTACGATATAAGCCTTTATACTATTTTCGGCACAAAATTCTTTTAAGTATTGTGAGTATATCCCGGTTGGTTCAAAGATGATAACTATCTCTGAAAGAGGATATTTCTTTTTTAGGTATTTTTTAAAAGCGTTTAAACCTTCTTGATTTATAAATTTTAAATCTTTACCATCAAATACCGATAGGTCTTTCTTTGATACGTCAATTCCGATATAATACATAATGAAACCTCCTGATGATTTTTTAGGAGAGTTTGCATGGTCGCCCTTCTATAACTTTACCTTGTGGTAATGCAAGCTGAAATATTTAATATTTCGCTTCTGATACTGTCCAAGATTGTAGAAGGGCGGTCCATCTATAAAACGAGCTAATCATCAAAATAATGATTGCTCCAGGGACACAACGGTCTTAACCAACTACAAACTCATCCAGTATCATATTAACATATTTTCTAGATCAATAATAAGTTACTAGTAATATACAAGAGACACATCCCATTTTCTTAGATGATTAATATTTTATTTTTAAATTAGATAAATAGAGAAGGTATACCAGGTTAATAATCCGGTAAATTTTAGCGGACAACCTATGGGATCTGAGGAGCTATAGGATGTGTCTCTATTTAAATTATATTTGGAGAGGATTTTATGAAGTATCGAAAATTTGGCTCTACCGGCTTTAAAGTATCAGCTCTTGGATTAGGCTGTATGAGGCTTCCAACAAAAAAGTTGATGCCTTTACAGGTCGATATGCCAAAATCAATTAAACTGATTAAAAGTGCAGTCGATAAAGGAATTAACTACCTAGATACTGCATGGGTATATCATTTTGGTGCAAGTGAAAAAATTGTGGGCATGGCACTGCAGGGTGGTTATAGAGAAAAAGTTCATTTAGTTACCAAGAGCCCGTTATTTTTGGTGAACAAAGCAGAAGATTTTGATAAATTTTTAAATAAACAATTAAAAAAATTGCAAATTGATTATATAGATAGCTATCTTTTTCATGCCATGAATAAATCAGGGTTGGAAAAATTAAAAAAATATAATTTAATTGATAAAATGATAGAAGCTAAAAAAAATGGTAAAATAAAGTATATTGGTTTTTCATTTCACGATACCTTGCCGGTATTTAAAGAGGTTGTAGATTTTTATCCTTGGGATGTAGTGCAAATACAATACAATTATATGGATACAGCAATTCAAGCAACAACCGAAGGCTTAAAATATGCAGCGGGAAAAGGAATGGCAGTGGTGATTATGGAACCTCTAAAAGGGGGGAAGATTGGCCAACCCGCCCGCTGAAGCATGGGAAGTTATGAAAAGATCGAAAATAAAAAGATCTCCGGTTGATTGGGCACTACAGTATTTGTGGAATCTTCCGGAGATATCCGTGGTTTTAAACGGAATGAATAGCTTGCAAATGTTAAATGAAAATTGTGATAGTGCTGGCCGATCGGGGGTAAGTTCTTTACAGGAAGAAGATTTGAACATCATAGGTGATTTAATTAAAATTTATCGTAAGAAAATATTGGTTCCCTGTACATCCTGCAAATATTGCTTGCCCTGTCCTTCCGGGGTAAATATTCCCCAGAATTTTGCTATCTTAAACAATGTAGCCTTGGAAAAAAGCAATGTTCGTAAATGGTTAAATAAACGGGATTATAAAAAAATGGCCAACTCTCCGAAAAAGTTAAACCAGACCAAATCTAACGGAAATGCATCATTATGTATCAACTGTGGAATTTGTCTTGAAAAGTGTACCCAAGAAATAAATATTCCGAATGAATTAAAAAATGTACACTTAATCTTAAAAAAAGGTAAAAAAATTAGCGATATCTATAAAGATAAATAAATTAATAATAAATAAAATAAATAGGAACAGGACAGGCTACTTTTATATTCATTTATTTTGAAATAATTTCTCTTATCTTTCTGATCCATTTTAATTCCTCTTCTCTGGGTAGTCTTTTTATTTCTTCTTTCTGTTTTACTGGAGGGAGTAACTCTTCTGGTTTTTCATATGATTCTAAGGTGGTATAGTCTTCTTTAAGGGCAGCAATGAGCCAGCCGGCTGGATTTACTACCTTTCTCTTGATCTGGAGAAGTTCTAATTTTTCCTCAATACCCTCTAAGGAATAATTTAAAATTATTTTATCGATTGATTTTTTATCCAGATTTAATTTTTTCAATTCTTCTTTTATCCTTTCTTTCTTATCCATAATTATTTTCTGGGGATTATTTTGATTAGGGGAAGGAACTTCTTTCGCTATCCCGGAGATGATTTCTTCCTTATCTTCTGGTAGTCTTTCTACGGGAGGAAGAAGAATCCGGTCTTTATCTAATAAGCCTATCTGATAAAGATTATGGTCATATCCTCCCGAGGAAGGTTTTTGTTTTAATAGAAGGCCAGGCAGTATCTTTTCCTTTATGACAGTAACTTAAGAGCTCTAGATAGAGTATAGCTGGGCCAAGACCAATGGTATTTACCCAGTGGGCTAAGAAGTAGTCCTGGATAGTAGTATAAGAATAGTAAGTTGTAGAATTATTATTTATATTTTTTTCTGTCATAAAAGATTCTCCCCCTTTTTTTTATTCCCCTCACCCTAACCCTCAGAGGGGAGAGGGAGTAAGGAGAGAAAATATTTTCCCCTCTATATATAAAGAGC